>JBAXLV010000009.1:0-15618 GCA_037134635.1 Alcaligenaceae bacterium | reverse complement strand
CCCAGTAACCTTAATAAAATAAATCGATCTTCAATGGGGTCAATCACTGAAGCGATTTCATCCAGTAAGCAGGCTTTTTCTGCTGGGGTTAAATAACATTCAAAGACTGACTTTTGACCACCCGAAGCAAAGCCACGCAACACATAAAGCGCTTTGCGTAAACGTCGCGGACAAGAGACGTCGTAAGCTGCCAGATAGAGTTGCCGGTTTTTCATGACACACTTAACCGTCTTACGTTATTTGTTTTTAACATGACTGATTCTTCCCTTCTTTGTTGCCTGACTTAATGGCTGTCAGTTGATGGGGAATAGAATATCAAGATGAGGCGTTTTTAAACGTATTGACAAGCTTGTCAGTGTGATTGGGATTACGATTATGTCGAGTGGTATTTTATTTTTTGCGAGTTACCTAAGCTAAAATTACACTCAAAACATTTTTATTATTCTTGTAAGCCAAACGGCATCAATAGGAAAAAAGCTAATGACTATCGCTTTCTGAACGAAAGCAATAGTCAAAAAGTTGAAAGCGTTTGCTTTCGAAGTGAAAGCAATAGGAAAATGGTTGAAAGCGTTTGCTTTTGAAGCGAAAGCAACAGGAAAATGGTTGGAAGCATTTGCTTTCAAAGCGAAAGCAACCCCTGAAGATATTCGTGCCTACATCGCCGCTGGATTGCCTTGCGAGCATCTTGAGGTGAGCGGTGATGGCGCACACTTTGAGGCCGTGATCGTGAGTGCCGCCTTTGCGGGCAAGCGTCTAATCGCCCGTCACCAGCTCGTGTATGGCGCGCTTGGCGATCGTATGAAACAAGAAATCCACGCACTTTCAATGCGCACGCTCACCCCCGAAGAATTCACCAAAACGCCCTGATGGATATTTTACGAATCACGGGTGGTCGGCGCCTGCTAGGTGAGATCAGTATTTCCGGGGCAAAAAATGCAGCGCTTCCTATTTTGTGCGCGGGTTTGCTCACGGCCGATACGGTCACGCTAACCAATGTCCCTCGCTTAAATGACATTGCCACGACTCTTAAATTGTTAGGTCAGATGGGTGTGCGTTGTACCCACGACGCCGACGGCACGGTCAATATCAACGCCAGCGACGTCACAACGCTTGAAGCGCCCTACGAGCTCGTTAAAACAATGCGTGCTTCAATTCTTGTGCTGGGGCCCTTACTGGCCAGATTTGGCCAAGCCCGCGTAAGCTTGCCGGGTGGCTGCGCCATTGGTCAGCGTCCCGTTGATCAACATATCCAAGGGTTAGCCGCGTTGGGCGCCGACATCAGCATCGAGCACGGCTTTGTCATCGCACGTGCAAAACGCCTGAAAGGCGCCGTGATTCGTACCGACATGGTCACCGTCACCGGCACCGAAAATCTGCTCATGGCCGCGGTCTTGGCTGAGGGCCAAACAACTTTAGAAAATACAGCCCGCGAACCCGAGGTTGTCGATCTCGCCGAACTTTTAATCAAGATGGGCGCGCGAATTCAAGGTCATGGCACCGACCGCATCGTGGTCGAAGGCGTCAAAACGCTGCACGGGGCCGAGCACCACGTCATTCCTGATCGTATCGAAGCCGGTAGTTTTTTATGTGCCGTGGGTGCGGCGGGCGGCGACATTACACTGCGCAACGTCGCGCCTGAAACAATGGGCGCAACGCTGGCCAAGCTACAAGAAGCTGGAGTCGTGCTCACGAGCGGCAAAGACTGGATTCGCGCCAGTATGAATCAACGCCCCAGACCCGTTGATTTTCGAACACATGAGTACCCGGGCTTCGCGACCGATATGCAAGCGCAGGTGATGGCACTCAATGCCTTGGCCGAGGGTACCTCTGTCATCACCGAGACCATTTTTGAAAATCGCTACATGCACGTGCAAGAGTTATTGCGCTTGGGTGCGCGAATCGATATCGACGGTCACACGGCCGTTGTGCGAGGCGTCGCCAAGCTCTCTGGGGCAACGGTCATGGCCACTGATCTACGTGCCTCTGCGAGCCTGGTAATTGCGGGCTTGGCAGCCGAAGGCGAAACCGTAGTCGAACGGATCTATCATCTTGATCGGGGCTACGAACGCATGGAGCACAAGCTCAGGCAACTCGGCGCCAATATCGAACGAACGTCAAGCAAGGAGTCCTCATGAGCACTGCTGACCCACTGCGCCCTCTGACCATGGCACTCTCGAAAGGGCGCATTTTTGAAGAAACCTTACCGCTGCTGAAAGCCGCAGGTATTGAGGTTGCCGAAAACCCTGAGCAATCTCGCAAACTGATTATCGCAACCAGCGATCCAGCTTTGCGTCTAATTATTGTTCGCGCCTCTGATGTACCAACCTACGTTGAGTACGGCGCAGCTGATCTAGGCATCGCCGGCAAAGACGTCTTAATCGAACACGCCGCTCAACATCCGGGCGGGCTGTATCAACCAATCGACCTCAACATCGCCCGCTGTCGTTTAGCCGTTGCGGTGCGCAAAGGATTTGATTACGAAGCTGCCGTACGCCAAGGCGCACGCCTGCGTGTGGCAACCAAATACACACAGGCGGCCCGCGAACACTTTGCGGCCAAAGGTGTGTACGTTGACCTCATTAAACTTTATGGCTCGATGGAGCTTGCCCCTTTGGTGGGACTCGCCGATGCGATTGTCGATCTAGTCTCAACGGGCAACACCCTCAAAGCCAATGATCTGGTCGCAGTCGAAGACATCATGCCGATTTCATCGCGACTTGTGGTGAATCGTGCCGCGCTTAAAACCCGTCACGCGCAACTGCAACCTTTACTTGATGCCTTTGAGCAAGCCAGTCGCGCGTCTTAGGCGACCTCGTTTTAAAAGAGACTCTCACCATGGCCACCCTTTTACGTCTAGATTCGTGTCAGCCAGACTTTGATGCAAAGCTGACCCGCTTGCTGGCCTTTGATGCCGAGCAAGACGAAGCCATCGATCGTGCTGCTGCCGATATTCTCAAACAGGTCCGTCACGAGGGTGACGCTGCACTGGTGCGTTTAACGCACGAATTTGATCGGGTCCTGGTCAAGCACGCTGCAGAACTCGAAATTCCACGTAGCGAATGGCTCAAAGCACTCGCAGAGCTGCCAACCGCGCAAAGACAGGCCCTTGAGGCCGCGGCTGACCGTGTGCGCACCTACCATGTGCATCAAATACAAAAGAGCTGGTCCTATACCGAGGCAGATGGCACCCGCCTCGGTCAACAAGTCTCGGCGCTCGATCGCGTTGGGGTGTATGTACCCGGAGGCAAGGCGGCCTACCCCTCTTCAGTACTGATGAATGCAATACCGGCAAAAGTCGCCGGCGTCACCGAAGTGATTATGGTAACCCCCACTCCGGGCGGGCAACGCAACGCCATGGTGCTTGCTGCAGCAGCCATTGCAGGGGTTGATCGATGTTTCGCAATTGGCGGCGCTCAGGCTGTCGGCGCACTCGCCTATGGCACCTCAACTGTTCCGGCCGTCGATAAAATCGTCGGGCCTGGCAATGCGTATGTGGCCGCCGCCAAGCGCCGCGTCTTTGGGACCGTTGGGATCGACATGATCGCGGGTCCGAGTGAAATTCTGATTATTTGCGACGGTAAAACGTCGCCTGACTGGATCGCAATGGATCTGTTCTCACAGGCCGAACACGACGAACTGGCTCAAGCGATTTTGTTGTGTCCCGACGCCAGCTACCTTGACGCTGTGCTGCAATCCATTGAGCGACTGTTACCCACCATGCCACGGGCCGACATCATTCGCACGAGCCTGCGCGACCGAGGTGCGCTCATTTTGGTACGCGACTTAACTGAAGCCTGTGAGATCAGCAACCGAATCGCCCCCGAGCACCTCGAGGTCTCAATTGAACAACCTGAGCCCTGGCTTTCTCAGCTACGCCATGCCGGCGCCATCTTTATGGGGCAGCATAGTTCAGAGGCGCTTGGTGACTATTGTGCAGGGCCAAACCACGTCTTGCCCACCTCACGCACTGCGCGGTTTTCTTCGCCCTTAGGCGTCTATGACTTTCAAAAACGTTCAAGCTTGATCCACGTCTCACCGGCTGGCGCACAAACACTCGGTAAAATTGCTGCTGAGCTGGCCTTAGGTGAAGGCCTTCAAGCCCACGCTGCGAGTGCGGCTTACCGCCTGACACCCGCCGGCGACAAATAAGCGGTCCGCTCACGAACGATTCCTCACAACAATTCGCTCAGACCGCCCTACAATATAGTTTCTGACGCCAAGAGCCCAAGCCATGCGCACCGCTGAAATTATCCGCAATACCAACGAAACGCGTATTCGTGTCGCAATCAATCTGGATGGCACTGGCCGCCAGAAGCTGAACACCGGCGTGCCGTTTTTAGACCATATGCTGGATCAGATCGCCCGGCACGGCTTAATCGACCTTGAGGTTCACGCAGAAGGCGACCTTGAAATCGATGCGCATCACACCGTTGAAGATGTTGGGATCACCCTCGGCCAAGCAATCGCAAAGGCCGTTGGCGACAAAGCCGGCATTCGTCGCTATGGACACGCGTACGTGCCACTCGACGAAGCGCTTTCGCGCGTGGTGGTCGATTTTTCTGGGCGTCCGGGCTTACAGTTTCACGTGCCCTTCACCCGTGCCCGCGTAGGCGACTTTGATGTTGATCTCACCATTGAGTTTTTTCAAGGCCTGGTCAACCACGCGCTACTCACGATGCACATTGATAATTTGCGCGGCGTCAACGCGCATCATCAGTGCGAAACTATTTTTAAAGCCACTGGTCGGGCGCTGCGCATGGCACTCGAACTCGACCCGCGCAGTGCGGGTGTGGTTCCATCAACCAAAGGTGTGCTTTAGCCTATGGCTTTGATCGCCATCGTCGACTATGGCATGGGCAATATTCACTCGGTCGAACGGGCCTTGCGCCACGCCGCCCCCGAGGCCGATATACGCCTATGTAGTAACGCTCAGGATATTCTGGCCGCCGATCGGGTCGTGTTTCCAGGGCAAGGGGCGATGGCAGACTGCATTCGCACACTTGATGAGGCGGGCTTGCGCGATGCGGTGCTAACCGCGGCCAAGACCAAACCCCTGCTGGGCGTTTGCGTTGGCGAACAAATGCTTTTTGAGCGCAGCGAAGAAGGTAACACGGTCAGCCTGGGCATTTTTAAAGGCGAGGTCAAACGCTTTCAAGGGCGCGCCTTCAATACAGGCGCCGATCAGCTCAAAGTGCCGCATATGGGCTGGAATCCTGTCAAACAAAGTCGTTCGCACGCCCTGTGGCGGGGGATCCCAGACATGACCCCCTTTTATTTCGTGCATAGTTACTATGCCGTGCCGGCTCAAGCAGACCTCGTCGTCGGAGAAAGTAATTACGGCGGCCTGTTCGCCTGTGCGGTTGCGGCTAATAATATCTTTGCCGTACAGTTTCATCCAGAAAAAAGTGCCGAATATGGTTTGCGTCTTTACCGTAATTTTGTAGACTGGAAGCCTTAAACTAAACCCATCTCAACGTTCGCACATCGCTTACGACTTGAAACTTACGTGACCAATAAAAAAATCACATGCTGCTGATCCCTGCAATTGACCTCAAAGACGGACGCTGCGTCCGACTGCGCCAAGGCGACCTTGACGATGCAACCATCTTCTCTGAAGATCCCACTGCAATGTCTAACCTTTGGCTCGACCGCGGCGCCCGACGCTTACACCTGGTTGACCTCAACGGTGCCGTGGCAGGTAAACCTAAAAATGAGGCCGTCATTCGTGCCATCGTCGATTCGGTTGGTTCTGATATCCCCGTGCAAATTGGTGGCGGCATTCGTGATCTTGATACGATTGAACGCTACCTCGATTTCGGCATCTCCTATGTGATCATCGGTACGGCCGCCGTCAAGAATCCTGGCTTTTTACACGATGCTTGCGGCGCGTTTCCGGGCAACATCATCGTCGGGCTCGATGCGCGTGACGGTAAAGTGGCGACAGATGGCTGGAGCAAGCTGACCAAGCACGATGTCCTCGACATGGCCAAGAAGTTTGAAGATTATGGTTGCGAAGCCATCATTTACACCGACATCGGCCGCGATGGCATGCTGACCGGCGTCAACATCGAGGCTACTGTTCGTCTGACGCGACATGTCCGTATCCCCGTGATTGCCTCGGGTGGCGTGACCGACCTTCGCGATATTGAAGCCTTGTGTGCCGTTGAAGACGAAGGCATTGAAGGCGCGATTTTAGGTCGAAGCATCTATGAGGGCACCCTTGATTTTGAAGCCGCTCAACGACGTGCAGACGAACTCGCACCATGAGTCAATTGGTCGCGCCAAGCACCAATAGTGGCCTGACCCGTCGAATTATTCCGTGTCTGGATGTCACGGCTGGTCGCGTCGTCAAGGGCGTAAACTTTGTTGATTTGATTGATGCGGGCGACCCTGTTGAAATTGCCCAACGCTACAACGAGCAAGGCGCCGATGAGCTGACCTTTCTGGATATCACGGCCACAAGTGACGGGCGCGATTTAATCCTTTCAATCATCGAACAAGTCGCCTCTCAAGTATTTATCCCGCTTACCGTTGGTGGCGGTGTGCGTCAAGTCAGTGATGTGCAGCGTTTGCTCAATGCAGGCGCCGATAAAGTTTCGATCAATAGCGCGGCCGTGGCGAATCCAGAGCTCGTTCGTTCTGCGTCGAATTATCATGGTTCACAATGTATTGTCGTTGCGATTGATGCTCGGCAAGTCGTTGGCAGTGCAACGCCGGCCTGGGAAGTCTTCACCCATGGCGGTCGCCGCGGCACAGGCCTGGACGTCGTCACTTGGGCGCGTCAGATGGCGGACTACGGTGCGGGAGAACTTTTATTAACGAGTATGGATCGGGACGGAACAAAATCAGGTTTCGATCTCGCGCTGACGCGTGCGGTAGCCGATGCTGTTTCAATTCCGGTGATTGCATCCGGTGGCGTGGGTAACTTGCAACATCTCGCCGATGGTGTCACGCTGGGCGGAGCAAGCGCAGTACTGGCTGCAAGTATTTTTCACTACGGTGAGTTCACCGTACGTCAGGCCAAAGACTTTATGGCAAACCAAGGTATTGCGGTTCGAAACGGCTAAATATGACGACGACAACTCCCGCCTGGCTTGCCGAGGTTAAGTTCGATACACAAGGTTTGATTCCAGCGATTTCGCAAGATGCCAGCACGGGGCAGATCTTGATGGTCGCCTGGATGAACGCCGAGGCCTTAACAGAGACTGCAAATACAGGTCGCGCAGTGTTTTGGTCTCGTTCGCGCAACCGCATCTGGCGCAAGGGTGAAGAGTCTGGTCATGTTCAACAACTGGTTGAGCTCAGGCTAGATTGTGATGGTGATGTCATTTTGCTTAAGATTGACCAAGTCGGCGGCATCGCCTGTCATACTGGGCGTGCAAGCTGTTTTTATCGGCGCTTTGAACAAGGTGCCGGCCCGCTGGCTTCTAAATGGGTCGCCGTTGACCCGGTTCTCAAAGACCCTGAGCTCATTTACAAGTGACCCTCCCAAAATGACCGCATCTACGACCACGTCAGTCAATGCTCACGCCTCTGATGCCGTACTGGCTCGAATCGCCGACATGCTCGCGACCCGACTACCCGCTCGCGGGGGCGATCCCGCAACCTCATACGTCGCCAAGTTGTTTTCCAAGGGGCCAGACGCCGCCTTGAAAAAAATTGGCGAAGAGGCGACCGAACTCGTGATGGCCGTCAAAGATGGGCAGGCCGACCGTATCGTGGCAGAAACGGCCGATTTGTGGTTTCATTGCTTGGTCGTGTTACCCGAACACGGCCTGAGGCCCGAGCAGGTGTTGGCAGAGCTCGCACGGCGCGAGGGGGTCTCTGGCCTTCAAGAAAAAGCTTCCCGTAACCCCTAATTCACATCCATGAGCGAAAACTGTTTATTCTGCAAAATTGTGAAAGGCGAAATCCCGGCAAAAATCGTCTATACAGACGACGATTGTGTGGTTTTTCATGACATTCACCCAGCTGCTCCCGTACATTTATTGATGGTGCCCCGCCATCACGTCGTGTCCATGCAAGACGTTAAACCCGACGATGCTGGTTGGTTAGGTAGAATGCTAACCAAGGTAGACCGTATTGCGCTAGAAAATGGCTGCAACCCGGGGCCCGAAGGCGGTTTTCGTCTCACCGCAAACGCAGGCCTTGAGGGTGGCCAAGAAATTAATCATCTTCATTTTCATATCCTTGGTGGTAAACGACCCTGGCAAGGGTTCAACCCCATCAAGAACTAATCCGGAGAAAAATTATGGGCAGTTTTAGCATTTGGCACTGGCTAATCGTTCTAGTGATCGTGGCACTGATTTTTGGAACAAAAAAGATTCGAAATATTGGCGCTGATTTAGGCGGGGCCGTCAAAGGCTTTAAAGAGGGCATGAAAGACCCCAACGCAAAAGAAGGTGATGCCGCTGCGACCGCAGAGGCTGCACCCGTGCAACGTGTGGCCACTGGCGAAACCATCGATGTGCAAGCGAAAGAAAAAACAAACACCCAACCCGGTACGCATTAATCCTTTTCGGCTAGCGTTTTCTAGCTGAGTCTCTTTGGCATATCACACACCATGTTTGACGTCAGCTTTACAGAACTACTCGTAATTGGGGTCGTGGCGCTTGTCGTGATAGGCCCTGAGCGTCTACCCAAAGTGGCACGTACACTTGGCCATTTAGTTGGGCGTGCTCAGCGCTACGTCAACGATGTCAAAACGGACATCCAGCGCGAAGTCGAACTTGACGAACTGCGCAAACTAAAAGACCAAATGCAAGATGCCGCGCAAAGCGTGCAATCAAGCCTACAAAATACCGAGTCTTCGTTGCGCAAGCCCCTAGAGTCTCTCGAGCAAGACGTCTCGGCGCTTCGAGAATCCTTAACAAATCCCGATATTCCAGAGCCCGTGACGCCAGAAATCCCAGCTCCATCGGTCAAACTCACCGATTCAGCCTCTGCCAGCGCGCAAGTGGCAGCGGCCGCTCCGAGTGTGCAATCATTTGCAGAAGCAGAGGTACAAGCCATGCTCGTTCCCAGCCCCATGCCAACGCCTACTCAACTCGAAATCGACGCAATGGCACCTGCGTCAACACAGCAGCCAAACCAAAAGTCGATTGTTGCCACGACTACGGAATCTAAATTTTGAGTACGAATAACTCTGACAAAGGCAAGCTAGGCGACGCCACTGCATCCGACCAGGATCCCGCCGAGGCACCCGCGGCCAACGAAAGTTTTATGTCGCACCTGATCGAACTTCGTACCCGCTTATTGCACGCGGTTGGTACGGTCGTCGCCGTGTTTGTCATCTTATTTATCTACCCTGGCGCATCGGTCATCTATGACATTTTGGCGGCGCCAATGTTAGCCTCACTCCCTCAAGGCACGCGCATGATCGCGACGGGTGTTATTACCCCTTTTATGGTGCCAATGAAGGTCACCATGATGGCCGCATTTGTAGTTTCACTGCCTGTCGTGCTCTACCAAGTGTGGGCCTTTGTGGCGCCAGGTTTGTATCGACATGAGCAGCGTCTTGCCTTGCCACTCATCGTATCAAGTTCGCTGCTTTTCATAGCAGGAATGGCCTTTTGTTATTTTGTCGTTTTCAAATCTGTCTTCACGTTTATCGCATCGTTTGCGCCACAATCCATCACGCCAGCGCCTGACATAGAAGCCTACTTGAGCTTTGTCATGACCATGTTCTTAGCCTTCGGCGTGACCTTCGAAGTTCCGGTCGCCGTGGTGCTCTTGGTGCGCATGGGAATTGTCACCGTTGCAAAATTAAAAGAGGCCCGCGGATATGTTGTGGTGGGGGCCTTCGTTGTAGCGGCGGTTGTCACACCACCAGATGTCGTCAGTCAGTTTTTACTGGCCGTACCTTTGTGTGTACTTTACGAAATCGGCATCCTTGTGGCACGCGGCGTAAAACCACGTAGTGAAGATAAAGTTGATGAGTCTGCTGACAAATAGGATCTTTAATAGACTTATTTTGCCTTTTGCAAAAAATGGTTTCAGGCAAAATAGTGCTTGTTAGCGAATGTTTTAAGGTATATCTTTTAAATATTGGGTGACTGTTTTTCCGCTATTCAATCAGCGAATCAATCATTTGGTCGTACCGATTGTGGTTCGACCTGTGGCATTTCAAAGGGACCATCGTGCTCGCTCATCGTCTTAAACAAGCCCGCCTACGCGCGGGGTTGTCACAAGAAAAACTCGGCAAACTTGCCGGTATCGATCCAATGTCAGCTAGTGCCCGTATGAATCAGTATGAGCGCGGCAAGCATTCGCCCGATTATCAATTGATGTGTCGTGTTGCCGAAATTCTAAATACGCCGGTTAGTTGGTTTTATACCGAAGATGAAGAACTCGCGCGCTTGCAAGAAATCTTTTTTCGTCTAGAGGGCAATGTTCGGCGTCCTTTATTGATTCAGGCTGAATCAATGTTCTCGGCGAATCCTCCAGCAACCAAACCACTTGCGGTCGAACTCAGCAAATAAATCGCCCCGAGCAATTAGTCACGCTCTCACCTTGGCTTGATGGGCCGTTGCCCCGCCGTTAACGCCAAGGTCTGAGTGCGGCCATTTCGATAGATCCCTAATTCAAGCAGATCACCCGGTGTTTTAGCGGCAATACGAGCCATCAAGCGTTGCGTATCATTGACTGGCTTGCCGTCAATGCTTTGAATGATGTCTCCCACTTTGAGCCCGCCTTTGGCCGCAGGCCCGTCGCGCATCATGCCTGCAATAATCACGCCGCCCGCACGCTCAAGGCCAAACGCACGGGCCAAGTCTGCAGTCATGTCCTGTGGCTCAATGGCGAGCCAGCCGCGCTTCACAAACCCAAAGGTGACGATTTGACTCATCACCTTTTCGGCAGCCTCTGCAGGAATCGCAAAACCAATGCCTAATGAGCCGCCTGATTTTGAGTAAATAGCCGTATTGATACCGACTAAGCGACCCTGTGTATCGATCAAGGCCCCACCAGAATTGCCCGGATTAATTGCGGCGTCAGTTTGAATAAAATTCTCGTAGGTATTAATTCCGAGCCCGGCACGACCCAAGGCCGAGACAATCCCCATCGTGATTGTTTGGCCAACGCCGAAGGGGTTACCGATTGCAAGCACCACATCGCCCACCCGTGGCGACTCTAGCGAACTAAAGACCAGTACCGGTAAATCTTTTAACTCAATTTTTAGCACCGCAAGGTCAGAGTCCGCATCAACGCCAATCACCTTCGCAACCGCTTGTCGGCCGTCCGTCAACGCCACAACGATTTCATCTGCCCCCTCAATGACGTGAAAATTCGTTAGTACATGGCCCGTCGCGGAAACGACTACACCTGAACCGAGGTTGGTCGTTTGTTGAGACTGATTAAATCCAGGCATTTGCTCAAAAAATTTACGCATCGCCGGGTCGGGCGGCAAGGGAATTCGAGAAACTTGCGTACGCTTTGTCGTATGAATGTTGGCCACCGCAGGGGCCGCTGCAGCGACAGCGACTGCGTACGACCCGGGAGCCTGTTGCGCGATACCAACAGGATCTGCCCTCGATCCCCCCGTTTGAACACTGGGGGGCACAACTACTCGGGGTGCGCCCTGCAGCCAATCCGGGCGTAAAGTCGTCACCACGAATAGAATCGCAATACACACCGTGACTGCTTGCGCAAACACCAGCCAAAGACGACGCATGAGGCATCCTGGAGAATTATGAAAACGGTTTCAACACATACCTTAACGCAATGGTTGGATGCAACACTCAATACAACCGCCTTCGCGGATTATTGCCCCAATGGTCTACAGGTTGAAGGTAAGCGTTCTGTCTCTCATATTATCGCGGGCATCACGGCAAGTCAGGCTCTCATCGAAATTGCGGCAGAAAGAAAGGCAGACGCCCTGCTGGTGCACCATGGCTGGTTTTGGAAGGGTGAGGATCCAAGAATTCTAGGCACCCGCAAGCGACGTCTGGCCAGCTTGCTCGCGCATGACTTGAATTTACTGGCCTATCACCTGCCGCTGGACGCGCATCCCGTTCTGGGGAACAACGCACAACTGGCACGCGTTTTGGGGTTGTCAGCCAATCCACCTAAAGATCCACACGCGCTATTGTGGCTTGGAACAATGCCAGGAGCAACCACGCTGGCCGAGGTCACCCATCGAGTGGCGCAATCCTTAGGTCGCACCCCCTTGGTGATTGGTACGGATCAGATGCCAATCGAGCGAATTGCCTGGTGCACGGGGGCCGCCCAAAACATGCTCGAAAAAGCCATCGAAGCCGGCGCACAATTGTTTATCACCGGCGAAATCTCTGAGCCTACCGTGCACTTGGCTCGCGAGGCGGGCGTTGGCTTTATCAGCGCCGGCCACCATGCAACCGAACGCTACGGGGTGCAGGCGCTGGGTCAGGCGATTGCACAAGAATTTGGGATTCGGGTGGACTTTATCGACATCGACAATCCCGTCTGAGCGCACCAATGCTTTATAAAAGATACATTAGTGTGCGCTCACTTCTGTCTAAATTGATGTATTTATTACTGTACTGCATGATGCCCTTTACTTCTTTAACGAATCCCGAATCTCGCGTAACAGCGCGATGTCCTCTGGCGTCGCAGGTGGGGGGGCTGCGAGATCCATTTTGGCGCGGGCCGTGTTGATCGCTTTAACCATAAAAAAGATCACGAAGGCCAGTAAAACAAAGTTAATCACAATTGTCAGAAAGTTGCCCCAGGCAAACAAGTTTGCCCCAGCCTTGGTCAAATCCGCATAGGTTTCTGGGCCCGCGTATTGGGCCGGGCGTGAAAAAACAATGTACTTATTACTGAAGTCAACTGATCCGCCCAGCAGAAAGTTCACGATTGGCATCACAATATCTTTGACTAGCGAGTCAACGATTTTGCCGAAGGCGGCCCCCACGATCACACCCACTGCCAAATCAACAACATTACCGCGTAACGCAAATTGCTCAAACTCTTTGAAAATTCCTTTTCCTGACGCCATTTCTCATTTCTCCCATAGAAAGTGTTCGCTTGGTCGCGCTATAATAAGGGGTTAAAAAATTTGCAACAAGACAAAAAGTGTTTGTTGGGTAATGACTGCTAGGCGGCATTAACAAAGAGGTAAGGTCGCCCGCGCAACAACAAGGATAGGAAGATGAGTCAGGATTCAGTTATGCATGATGACGAAGGTGCGGTTCCGGCCACACTCCCGTCAGACCCTTCGCGCCGCCTCTGGATCGGCACAACCTGTGCAATGGGCGGGGTGGCCGGTTTAGCCGCTGCAGTTCCGTTTGTCAGCACTTTCGCGCCTTCCGACCGTGCCCGCGCAGCAGGCGCCCCCGTTGAAGTCGACATTAGCACCTTGGCGCCAGGCGAAATGCGCACTGTTGAATGGCGCGGCAAGCCTGTTTGGCTCATTCGCCGCACCAAAGAACAACTCGATTCGCTCAAACAAAACGCTGGCGAACTTGCCGACCCTAACTCAACACGCGCGGGCTACACCCCCGCTTACGCAAAAAACGAGTGGCGCTCGCGCAAACAAGAACTTTTTGTCGCCGTGGGTATTTGCACGCATTTAGGCTGCTCTCCCACACCAAAGTTTGCAACAGGCGCACAACCGAGCCTGCCTTCCAATTGGGATGGCGGCTTTTTATGCCCCTGCCACGGCTCAACCTTCGATATGGCCGGTCGCGTGTTTAAAAACAAACCCGCACCTGACAATCTCGAAGTGCCCCCGTATCAGTACTTAAGCGACACCCGCATCATTGTCGGGGTTGATGAGAACAACAAGGCCTAACGGTCTGTTGCTCACTCCCCACAACGTCACACTGAACAAGTAAAGGAACCGTTTTCATGGCTGGCCATAAAACCGTCGAAACGACCGGACTGCTAGGTTGGATCGACCAGCGCTTTCCGCTGACCTCCACGTACAAAGCGCATTTGTCCGAGTACTATGCGCCCAAAAATTTTAACTTTTGGTACTTTTTTGGCGCCCTGTCTTTACTAGTACTGGTGCTACAAATCGTCACCGGTATTTTTTTGGTCATGCACTATAAACCCGATGCGCAATTTGCCTTTCAATCGGTTGAATACATCATGCGCGAAGTGCCCGGCGGATGGTTTATCCGTTACATGCATTCAACCGGCGCCTCAATGTTCTTTGTGGTGGTCTATCTGCATATGGTGCGGGCTCTGATTTACGGTTCATACCGTAAACCGCGTGAACTCGTCTGGATCTTCGGTGTTGGCATTTTCTTATGCTTAATGGGCGAGGCCTTTTTTGGCTACCTCTTGCCTTGGGGCCAAATGTCTTTCTGGGGTGCCCAGGTGATCGTCAATCTGTTCTCGGCGATTCCGTTTATTGGCCCTGAACTCTCGATCTGGATTCGTGGCGACTATGTGGTGTCTGATGCCACCTTAAATCGCTTTTTTGCGTTCCATGTCATCGCGATTCCGCTCGTGCTACTCGGTTTGGTTGTTGCACACATCGTCGCCTTGCACGAAGTGGGCTCAAACAACCCGGATGGCGTTGACATCAAAACCAAAACAGATAAGTACGGTCGCCCGCTGGATGGTATCCCGTTTCATCCTTACTACACCGTGCACGACATCATGGGGTTCATGGGATTCCTGATCATCTTTATGGCGATCATTTTCTTCGCGCCCGAGATGGGCGGCTACTTTCTTGAGTTCAATAACTTCATTCCTGCTGATCCGCTCAAGACTCCGCTGCACATCGCACCCGTTTGGTACTTCACGCCCTTCTACTCAATGTTGCGCGCAACCACTGACGACTTCACGTGGGTGTTGGCGGGCGCTGCAGTACTCGCTGCAATCGTCATGTTCTTGCGTAACAAAGGCTTCTTGAAGTTGCTTGTGCCCGTTGTATTGTTAGGCGTTGCCGTACTGCTACGTTTAATTGACGCAAAATTCTGGGGCGTTGTGGCAATGGGTGGCGCAGTCGTACTGTTGTTCTTCCTGCCCTGGTTAGATTACAGCCCTGTTAAATCTATTCGCTATCGTCCAGGTTGGCACAAAACGCTTTACGGTATTTTCTTTGCTAACTTTGTTGTCTTGGGCTACCTCGGAACCCAAGCCCCAACAGACCTCTTCAACCTCATCTCGCAAATTGGTACGCTCATCTACCTGGGCTTCTTTTTCTTGATGCCGGTATGGAGTCGCCTCGGAACCTTCAAAGCGGTCCCTGACCGCGTCACGTTCCACGCCCATTGAGCCTAACCTAATTTACGGAATGACCATGATCAAGAAGCTGCTTTGTGCTCTTGCCCTGTTAATCACTTGCAGTGCGGCCAATGCCTCGGGCGGAGAGTTTCCTCTCGACCGCGCGCCTAACCGCATGAATGAACTGACCTCACTGCAAAACGGTGCCAAGCTATTTGTAAACTATTGCCTGAATTGCCATAGCGCAGCAGCGATGCGCTATAACAAACTCAATGACATCGGCCTTACCGACGAGCAAATTCGCACCAGCCTGCTATTCACCGGCGAAAAAGTTGGGGACCTCATGCTGGGTTCTGTTTCGGTCAAAGACGGCAAGCGTTGGTTTGGTGTGATGCCACCCGACCTCTCGGTTATTGCGCGTGCCAAGTCTGCAAATGCGGGTCCCACGGGCTCGGATTCCAT
>JBAXLV010000008.1:0-15836 GCA_037134635.1 Alcaligenaceae bacterium | reverse complement strand
ACCAGCAAACGACCATTAATCCCGCCGCCATCAACAAGCCCGGCAGAATCCCAGCGCTAAACAACCGGGCGATCGACTGCTCGGCGATCACACCCCAGATCACAAACGCAATTGAGGGCGGAATCAAGGGCGCCAAAATACCCGCGCTCACCGCAACGGCGGTCGCAAAAGGTTTGCTATAGCCGCGCTCGGCCATCGCGGGGATCATGATGGCCCCAATCGCCGCCGTGGTGGCCGGTGCCGAACCAGAAATTGCAGCGAAAATCGCTGCAGCTAACACAGTGACTAAACCTAAGCCACCCGTCAAATGTCGCACGAAGACATCGGCGACTTTAATCAAACGTTGCGACAACCCGCCGGCCGACATCAGCTCGCCCGCCAACATAAAGAATGGGATGGCAAGCAGAGAAAAAGACTGCGTGCCAGCCACAACTGTTTGTGGCAACAGCATCGGTTCGATGCCAGATACCACTAACGAAAGCGCAACGACAATACCAATCGCAAACGCAAAAGGCACGCCCAACAACATCAAGACGCCAAACCCTGCCGACAACAGCCAAGCGGTGCTACTCATTTAAAGACTCCGCCCAAGGCAGTAAACGTTCAAAAGAAAACAAGGCGATCAACACCCCAAAGGCGGGTGCTGCGGCATACAAAAACTCAATTGGAAACCCGATGGCCGCCGACGTTGCGCCGCGCGTCTCAATCACGTAATTCCAGCCGGCGTAGGCGATGAACAGGCCTAAGGCACACATCAGCAGCGACACCAAAGCGTCGACCGCAGCGTGCAGTGACTTAGGCAAGAGCCCAACCAGCAAATCCATGCGGGCGTGCGTCAGACGCCTAATACCTATCACGGTAGAAATGACAACCACCCAGGCAAAGCCAAGCAATGACAGTTCTTCACTCCAGGATAGCGCCTTACCAAACACATAACGCAAAAAGACTTGCGCACTCAATGTCAGCAGCATCAGCAACACTATCGCGACTGCTGCCATCTTCAACACGCTTTCAAGTTTGTCAAACCAATGACGCATACTCATTTTCCAGTCAAAAAAATACAGCTAACAAAAGGCGCTCAACTGAGCGCCTTTTTTGAACGCTTTACTTCACTGCGTCAAGCGCCTGATTGATCAAGGCATCGCCAACAGCAGCACGCGACTTGTCGTAAATGGATTGAACCGATTTGCGAAAAGGCGCGACATCTGCGACTTGATTAATGATCATGCCCTTTTTCCCGAGGCCATCAATTAAGGCTTTCTCGTTAATCAAGGCCGCAGCGCGTTGCTCGGCTGTTGCGGTCTTGCCGGCCTCGATAACTGCCGTTTTTTGCTCAGCGGTCAACTTATCCATTGAACGCTTGGAAATCAACAGCGCAATCGCCGAGTACGTGTGATTAGTCATCGATAAAAATTTTGTGACTTCGTACATTTTTGAACTATCGATCACAGCGATCGGAATTTCTAAACCGTCAATCGTGCCCTGCTGAACAGCGGTAAACACTTCGCCCCAGGCCATTGGCACTGCAGCACCACCCAACGAGGTAAACATGTCGATGTACATCGGATTTTGCATCACACGGTACTTAACGCCGGTCACATCAGAGGGCACGCCAACTGGCTTTTTGTTATTGATCATTTGACGAAAGCCGCCCTCCATGTAGCCCAAGACAAGCATGTTTTTCTTGGCTAAGAGCGCCGACAAGTCGTTACCAAGTTTACCGTCTAAGGCCTTACGCGCTTGCGCTTCGCTAGAGTATAAAAAAGGCAAATCGTTGACCTGATAAGCAGGCTCAATTTGAGCGATCACCGCATTCGTCATAATCGTCATGTCGACCGTGCCAAAGCGCACCGCCTCCATCACTTGCTTCTCTTCACCAAGTTGACGGTTAGGATACAACTGCACCTCGATTGAGCCTTTCGAGTTTGCCTCAACAGCTTTTTTGAAGGCTGTGGCACCGACTGAATACGGATCAGTTGGGCTCTCAGGCGTGGTCCAACCCAGTTTCAAAATGGTCTTCTGGGCAAAAGCTTGTGACGAGGCGCCCAACGCGAAGGTGGCGGCAACCAGGGCCGAAAGTGCGAATAAGTGACGACGTTTCATAAGGTCTCCAGGATGAAAGGGTTAGGCTTTTTTAACAAAAGGGGCAAAGTCATACAAGACTTCAGGATTGTTGACGAGAATTTGTTGACGCAGGCTAGCGTCAGGCAACCACTTAAACACCGCATCAGCGATGTCACCATCATTGGGCATTGGCGCAGGTATATTTGGATGAGGCCAGTCGGTTCCCCACACCAGCCGATCCGTTCGCGTAGCCAGCAAGGCATCTACAAACGGCTGAATCGCCGCCCATTTAGCTGCCGGGTCAACGACCCGGTACGCACCCGATAACTTCACCCACGCCACGCCTTCTTTGACGAGCGCACACATATTTTTAAAACCCGCATCGTTCACATCAGGCGTTGATGGATGCCCGAAGTGATCAAAGACAACCGGTACGCCTAATTTTGCGGCCCACGCGGGGATGTCAGGCTGCGCCGCCACATCGACTAAAAACTGGATATGCCAACCAAAGGGCTTCAAGCGTTTTGCAAGACTCTCAGCGTCACTCAATTGGCCGCCACCCGCAAATAAAATATTTAGACGCGTCCCGCGAGTTCCGGCCTGATGTAGTTTTTCAATTTCTTTATCAGAGACATCCAGTGGCAAGACACCAACCGCACGTAAACGATCAGGATGCGCATGCAGCGTGTCAAAGAGCGTGGCGTGATCATGACCATAAACCGAAGGATGAACGAGTACGGCACGATCAGCGCCAATAGTATTGTTCATCGCTTCGAACGCAGCCCATGGAGCCAGGCTTGGCGTATACGAGCGATTTGCAGTGTAAGGATATTTGACCGCATCTTCAAAAACATGAAAATGACAATCCACGGTACCCGCAGGCAACTTTTGTTTAGGTGCAACCCTGGGATCAAAGGGTAAATAAGAATCAGTCTGCATAACGCTTGTCTTGTCTGGGAGCGGGTAGGGCCATCTAATTAATTGAGCCCCGTTTCTTGTTTTGGGACAATATCACAGTGACACCACGTGTTGCTAGGTATTCGTCAGGCGCGCGTAAACCAGGCGCGCTTGAGATCGGTACACGCACTCACTGCACTAGAGAAAACCCTTAGACCCGCAGGCCTGTACGCGCATCGAACAGATGCACACGATCTGCGCGCGGTTTAGCAAAAATCAGATCGCCCACTTTTGGTGCTTGTTGTTCTTCATGAATACGCACAATCAGCGATTCGTCTTGCAGCCGACAATACAACAAGCGTTCAGCACCTAAGAGTTCAATGCCCTCCACCGTTAACGGCCAGCCTTCGCGACCCACCTCCAGATGTTCGGGGCGGATACCCAGGATTGAACCTGCTCCCGCACCAGGCGCATGCCTGAGCAAGTTCATGGGTGGCGAGCCGATAAAACTGGCAACAAACGTACTTGCGGGCGTGTTGTACACCTCAGTTGGGGTACCGAACTGTTCCATCACCCCACTGTTCATAACAAGCATGCGCTGCGCCAAGGTCATGGCTTCAACTTGATCGTGCGTGACAAACAAAGAAGTGATCCCAAGTTCTCGATGCAACTTTTGAATTTCAAGTCGCGTCTGTGCGCGCAACTTTGCATCAAGGTTAGAGAGTGGTTCGTCGAACAAAAAAACTTGAGGCTGGCGCACGATTGCCCGGCCCATCGCGACACGCTGACGTTGCCCGCCCGAGAGTGCACGCGGCTTGCGATCCAGGTATGGCATGAGCTCAAGGATAGCTGCCGCCTTTTCTACACGCGCTCTGATCTCATCCTTTGGCACGCGCGCGATTTTGAGGCCATAGGCCATGTTGTCAAAGACCGTCATGTGCGGATAGAGGGCATAGTTTTGAAACACCATCGCGATGTCGCGCTCAGCGGGCTCAAGATCATTGACCACGCGCGTACCGATTGAGATTGTGCCGGACGTAATCTCTTCAAGCCCTGCCACCATGCGCAGCAGCGTTGACTTACCACAGCCCGAGGGGCCCACGATCACGACAAACTCACCGTCGCCGATCTCGGCCGAGACATCATGAATCACCTGTACCGCAGTCTTGCCGGCGCCGTAACGTTTCACGATATTTTTTAAAGAAATTGCGGCCATTTCAGTATGCGCTCGAGATCATGCTCATTTTTCGGAATCTACCAAGCCCTTCACAAACCATTTTTGCATCAATACGACCACCAGCGCCGGTGGCAACATCGCCAACATGGCAGTGGCCATCACAACATTCCATTCTGTATAGGCATCCCCCGAAATCAACCGCCTGATCCCCATCACCACTGGATACATACTCTCGTTGGTCGTTACCAACAATGGCCACAGGTATTGATTCCAGCCATAAATAAATTGGATGACAAAGAGCGCCGCAATACTCGTGCGAGACAACGGCAACAAGACATCCCAAAAAAAACGCATAGGTCCGGCGCCGTCCATTCGCGCAGCCTCAACCAATTCATCGGGCACAGTTAAAAAGAACTGTCTGAACAAAAACGTAGCTGTGGCCGAAGCAATCAAGGGAATGGTCAAGCCCGCATACGAGTTCAACATTCCAAGATTGGATACAACTTCGTACGTTGGTCCGATCCGCACTTCAACCGGAAGCATCAGGGTGATAAAGATCATCCAAAATACTAAGCCCCGAAATGGAAATCTGAAATAGACAATGGCAAAGGCCGACAGCATTGAAATTACGATTTTGCCAACGCTGATTAGCAGAGCTGTGACCAGACTCACCCACATCATTGGCCACGCCGGCGAGATATGTCCACCCGACTCAGTTTCGCCACCAAACAGGGCGAGGCGATACGTTTGAAGCATATGATCGCCGGGCACCAAAGACATTGGGATCGCTTGAGTAATTTGTGCCGTCGTCTGGGTTGACGCCACAATAGTTACATAAACCGGAAACGCCACAATCAACACACCAAGTAGCAACACGAGATGCGACAGTATCGTCAGTACGGGGCGTCTTTCAATCACGACGTTTCGACCTGATCAGGCATATTGCACCTTGCGCTCTATCAAGCGAAACTGCACAACGGTCAGACACACCACAATCATCATCAAAATCACAGACTGTGCAGCCGAGCTGCCCATATCCATTGCTTTAAAGCCGTCGTAATACACCTTGTAGACCAAAATTGAGGTGGCTTTACCCGGACCACCGTGTGTTGTGGCATCAATAATGGCGAACGTATCAAAGAAGGCGTACACCACATTAATCACCAACAAAAAAAACGTTGTGGGTGACAGCAGCGGAAACACAATCGTACGAAAGCGGTGCCAGGGTGTCGCCCCGTCAATAGCCGCCGCTTCAAGCAATGATTTAGGAATCGACTGCAACCCTGCCAAGAAAAATAAGAAGTTATATGAAATTTGCTTCCAGACCGCAGCCACCACAATCAGGGTCATTGCATCCCGACTATCGAGCAGATGATTCCAGCTCAACCCCAACCAACGCAACGCAAAGGCAATCACCCCCATGGGTGAGGCAAACATAAATACCCACAAGACCCCCGCCACGGCAGGCGCAACCGCATAGGGCCAAATCAGTAGCGTTTTATAGATATTAGCGGCGCGCCAAACGCGATCAGCCATGACCGCGAGCAGCAGCGCCACGGTCAAGCCACAAACAGCGACCAATACCGAAAACAATGCAGTAGTTTGAAATGATTCAAGGTAGAGCGGGTCGTTAAATAAGCGCGAAAAGTTCTGCATACCCACGAATTCGCGCGACATACCAAAGGCATCTTCTTCAAGCACACTTTGATACAGCGCCTGGCCAGCAGGCCAAAAGAAAAAAACTAATACGATCACCAACTGAGGTGCAATCAGCACCCAAGGCAACCACTGCGATTTAAAGCGAACTTTTTTTTCCATACCCTAAAGAATCGCAAGACCGTGCGCAGTAAAAAGCGACGAGGCCACCTACGACCTCATCGCATCACTTTGTTAACGCTTAACGGTTGGCTTTTTCAAAACGCTCGAGCAACTCGTTACCACGCTTGACGATCGTATCAAGCGCGTCTTTGGTGGTTTTTTTACCCGCCCACACTTGTTCGAGCTCTTCATCAATCACAGTTCTAATCTGCACGAAATTACCTAAACGGATTCCACGTGAATTATCTGTGGTCTTACGAATCATTTGCGTAACCGAAATATCGGTACCTGGGTTCACCTTATAGAACCCAGATTTTTCGGTAAGCTCGAAAAAGGCGATTGTTAGCGGCAGATAGCCTGTGCGTTGATGACTTTTAGCTGCCTCTTCTGGACGTGACAAGAAATCAAAAAACTGCGCGACTCCTTTGTACTCGTCGGCTTTACGGCCCGCCATCACCCACAAACTTGCGCCACCGATCACGGTGTTTTGGGGCGCACCGCTCACGTCAGAGTAATACGGCAAGGTTGAGGTTCCAAACGCAAATTTAGCGTTACGCTTAACGTTGCCATACAGCGCAGAGGATCCCGTCGTCATGGCGCATTCACCTGCGACGAATACTGGATCTGCCGCATTGGCGCGGCCTTTGTAAACAAACAATCCGTCTTTTGCCATATCAGCCAAATTCTGGATATGTCGTGTCTGCAGCGGACCGTTGACGGTCAGACGGGTATCATTACCTTTCATGCCATTACCCTGGGTCGCAAACTCTGTGTTGTGCCAGGCACTAAAGCTTTCAAGTTGAGTCCAGCTAATCCAACTCGTTGTGAATGGGCACTGATGTCCCGACTCTTTAAGCTTTTTAGCCGCGGCAATCACCTCGGGCCAGGTCAGCGGTGGTTTTTCTGGATCAAGACCTGCCGCTTTAAAGGCATCTTTGTTATACCAAAATACGGTGGTCGAACTGTTAAACGGGAAGCTCAGCATCTGGCCATTGGGCGCGGTGTAGTAACCGGCTACCGCAGGCACATATGCCGCGGGATCAAACTTAACGCCCGCCTTGCTCATGACTTCGCCTACGGGGACGATGGCACCTTTGCTAGCCATCATGGTGGCGGTGCCTACCTCGAACACCTGCAGGATATGCGGCGCGTTACCCGCACGGAAAGCTGCCACGGCAGCAGTCATCGCCTCGTCGTAGGTCCCCTTGAAAACCGGTACCACTTTGTAAGTTTTTTGGCTGTCGTTGAAGTCTTTAGCAAGATCGTTGACCCACTCACCCAAAGCGCCACTCATCGCGTGCCACCATTGAATCTCTGTTTGAGCCTGCGCCGGAGTAGAAACCGAGGCGCCTAGCGCCAGTGCTGACGCCACGGCAGCAATTGAAAATTTAAAGTTCATGACATCCCTCATGGATAGATTGTCGGATTTTTAGCTTAGCGTTGAATTATGACAATTCATGTTAACCGCATGCGATGCGTTTATGATGGGGTGCAACTAAAGCAGCTGATCGTAAATTTAAACAATGCTTAGCTTACATCAAAACTTCGATGACACACATCCTCGCACTCGATCAAGGCACTACTAGCTCGCGCGCAATTTTGTTCGATGCGCATGGCCAAAGTGTTGGTACGGCTCAGTGCGAGTTTCAACAGCACTTTCCACAGCCTGGCTGGGTTGAGCACGACGCCCTCGAAATTTGGCAAACGCAACTCAAGGTCGTCAAAGAGGTTTTGGCCACCGCAACGTCTCCAGATGAAGTCAGTGCCATTGCGATTACCAATCAACGAGAAACCACCGTGCTCTGGGACCGCAGTACCGGTCAACCCTTGGCGCACGCCATTGTTTGGCAAGACAGACGCACTGTTGAACAATGCGAGTCCTTGCGACAGCAAGGTCATGAAGCGCTGATTCAAAGCAAAACTGGCTTGATCTTGGATGCTTATTTTTCAGGTACCAAACTCGCTTGGCTTTTAGACAATCTACCCAACGCGCGCGAACGTGCCGAGCGAGGCGAACTGGCCTTTGGCACGATCGACAGTTGGCTGGTCTGGAACCTGACAGGTGGCAAAACCCACGTCACTGACCCAAGCAATGCTTCGCGCACTCTGCTGTTCAATATACATACCCTTGCCTGGGATGAAGAACTGCTCTCCTTGCTCAGGATCCCGCGTGCAGTCTTACCCCAGGTGGTGCCCAGTTCAGGCGTTGTCGCTTACACCGACCCCCTGCTCTTTGGACGCGCTATTCCAATCGCTTCAATGATCGGTGACCAACAAGCCGCCACCTTTGGTCAGGCGTGTTTTGAACCCGGCATGGCCAAAAATACCTACGGCACCGGCTGTTTTATGCTGCTAAACACTGGCCATCAACCTGTGGCGAGCCAAAACCGCTTACTGACCACCGTGGGCTGGCAGCGTCCCGAAACGGCAACGCAAACACCTGCGACAACCTATTGCCTTGAAGCGTCTGTCTTTATGGGGGGTGCCACGATCCAATGGCTGCGCGATGGTCTGAACATCATCGCAACAGCTTCCGAGGTTGAGGCCCTGGCCGCGAGCGTGCCCGACGTCGCTGACACCTACCTCATACCAGCCTTTACAGGACTAGGCGCACCAACCTGGGATGGTCATGCGCGTGGCACGTTGATCGGCATGACGCGCGGCACTACCAAAGCACATATCGCCCGTGCGGCGCTTGAAGCCATTGCACTACAAGTTGCTGATGTGTTTGCCGCAATGGCAAAAGACTCAGGAATTGAACTCGCCGAACTACGGGTGGATGGCGGCGCCTCAAAAAATGATTTGCTGATGCAAATTCAAGCAGACCTTTTAGGCGTAACTGTCGTGCGGCCAAGAATCACTGAAACCACGGCTCTGGGTGCTGCCTATTTAGCCGGACTGGCCACAGGACTTTGGCAAAACACAACGCAGATCGCTGAACAATGGTCAGTTGACCGTCGCTTTACACCCAACATGTCCGCACATGATCGTCAGGCCAAGCTTGCCAGATGGCATCAAGCAGTTGAACGATCAAAAGGCTGGGCACAATGACAACTACGACGCCGCTCACCACCAGCAGGGCAGAACTTCTGACCAGACTGGCTGAACCAAAGACCTATGATCTTGCAATCATAGGGGGTGGTGCCACCGGTTTAGGACTCGCACTGGATGCGACCGCGCGGGGCTTTACAGTTGTGCTCATTGACGCCACCGACTTTGCCAAAGGAACATCATCGCGCTCGACTAAATTAGTGCATGGTGGGGTGCGCTATCTTGCCCAAGGCAATATCTCTTTGGTGTACGAGGCACTGCACGAACGTACAACCTTATTACACAATGCGCCTCACCTGGCGCAACCGCTTGCCTTTGTGATGCCATGCTATCGATTCTGGGAGCTTCCGTTTTACGGAGCCGGACTAATGTTGTACGACGCGCTTTCGGGCACCCGCAGTTTAGGACGCACACGTTTTTGGGGTGCCAAGCAGACAGTTGAGCATTTACCCAATTTACACACGGTCGATTTAAAAGGCGCAATCAAATACTGGGACGGTCAGTTTGATGATGCACGCCTCGCACTCGCCCTGGCACGCACTGCAGCGCAGCGCGGCGCATTGTTACTGAACTATTGCAGCGCGATTGAACTAACACACACAAACGGCAGGATCACGGGTTTGCTTGCGCAAGACAACGAGACGCAACAAACCTATCAAATTAACGCCAAGTGCGTGGTCAACGCGACGGGTGTTTGGGTTGATGCAATCCGAGAAAAAGATCAAGCTGCTGCGGGTTCGCGCAGCACAGACATGGTCGCGCCAAGTCAGGGTGTGCACATCGTCGTAGATCGTAATTTTCTAGCGAGCGATCATGCGATTATTGTGCCGCACACTGCTGATGGACGTGTCCTCTTTGCAGTGCCCTGGCTAGGCAAGGTCATTATTGGGACGACCGACACCCCCCGTCACGACCTGAGTCGCGAGCCTGATCCTTTTCGCGAAGAACTCGAATTTATCTTGCGTGAATCCGCACGCTATCTCACACGAGCACCCACGCGCGCTGATATCAAAAGTATCTGGGTGGGCTTACGGCCTTTAGTCAAACCTCCTAAAGACGAAAGTGGCAGCACCAAAAAAATCAGTCGTGAACATACTGTCTTGATCAGTCAAAGCAACATGGTCACTGTGACCGGCGGCAAATGGACAACCTATCGCGCAATGGCACAAGATGTCTTGAAACACTGCGTCCAGGCCAAGCTATTGCCAGCGCTTAGTCCTTGCGCCACAGCAGATCTTGCCCTAGTGGGCGCGCAGTCAGGCCAAGACGTTGCACACGCCATGTACGAGGCGCCAAGCATCTTGGCGTATGGAGATGAAGGACCTTATATTCAAGCGCTACCTGGCGCCGACCGAGTGCTTGGTGGTGGCTTAACCGAGGCAATGGTTCGGTTTGCCATACGTTACGAATATGCGCGCTCAGTTGAGGATGTGTTAGCGCGTCGTGCGCGCCTATTATTTTTAGACGCGAAACTTGCGCACTCGATGGCCGACGCTGTCGGAGAAATTGTGGCGCAAGAATTGCCAGGGCAAGACCCTGGCACCGAGGCCTTTAAAACACTGGCCCTGCATTATCTGACCTTACCTGCCTAGCCGTTAGGCGTCAGCCCTTCGTCGCATCTTCAAGAATAAAATCAGCGCCACGCTCTGCGACCATCATTACGGCTGCTTGAGTATTACCAGATACCATTGTGCGAAAAACCGATGCATCGACGACACGCAACCCGCGTAAACCATTGAAACGAAGACGCGCATCCACCACAGCCTCGGCGTCAGAGCCCATTCGACAGGTGCCGATAGGATGGTAAGTGGTTTGCCCATTTTCGCGCGCGAAGTGCAACCACTGTTCGTCGCTTAGCACGCCGGGGCCGGGGCTCATTTCAGACTCGATGTAATGAGACAACGCAGGACGCTCAATAATACGTCGGGCAATCTTCATGCCTTCAATCAGCGTCTGCTGATCTTCAGTATTTGATAAAAAATTTGGCCGGATGGCAGGGCCCACGCGCGGATCTTTAGACTTGATATGAATGCTGCCTTGCGAGGTCGGACGCAATCCTGATACGCCCAGTGTCATGCCCGGAAACTGATCAAGCTTGCGAATCGCAGCGTTAGCGTAAGTGGCGTGCATGAAAAAATACTGCACGTCAGGCGTCACCGCTTCAGCACGCGCTTTAACAAAGCCGTGTGCCAAGCCAGTTCCAAGCGATAGAATCCCTTTACGCGTTGCAAAGTATTTCAAGGCTGCCAAACCGACACGCCACCCCTGCGCCAGTTCGTTCAGGGTTTGACTATTTTTAACGCGCCAATTCATGCGCGTCGCGAAGTGATCGATATAATTTTCACCGACGCGCTTGGCCGAATGCACCACAGGTATTGCAAACTGCTGCAAAATCGCCGGATCGCCGATACCAGACAATTCGAGGATTTGAGGCGTTTGCACTGCGCCTGCGCACATAATCACTTCGCGCGCTGCACGTACTGTGTACGACTCACCCTTTTGCTGATAGGTCACGCCCGTGCAAAGACCCGTCTCAACATTCACCCGCGTCACGTGTGCACGCGTTTCAATCGTCAGGTTTTTTCTATGCCGGATCGGCTTTAAATAACCATCAAAGGCACTCCAGCGGCGCCCCGCTTTTTGCTCAACCTGGTAATAGCCAAAACCCTCTTGAGACGCACCGTTGTAATCCTCATTTAAGGGCTGACCATCTTGAACCGCCGCTTGAAACAAGGCATCAACCAGAGGATAGCGTTCGGAGACTTGATGAATATGCATTGGACCATTTTTGCCTCGTCGCTCATCGCCTTTTAGATAGGTTTCAAGTTTGACAAAATACGGCGCTACGTCTTTGGCCGACCAACCCTTCGCACCGAGATCTGACCAGCGATCATAATCTTGAGGTTGGCCATGCACATAAATCATCCCATTGATCAGGCTTGAGCCACCCAGCCCTTTTCCTCGGGGAATCGCAATCGTGCGACCGTGCACGTTATCTTCTGGCTCAGTCTCGAAGCGCCAGTTGTAGGCAGGATCATTCAAGAGTTTAGTAAACCCCGCCGGAATGTTGATCCACATACTTTTGGGTTCGCCGCCCGCCTCGAGCATCAATACCGTATGACGACCATCTGCAGTCAGACGATTCGCCACAATACAGGCTGCAGTACCGCCACCTACAATCACATAATCGTAAGTTTGCATCATGTTGCTCCCATAAAGTCGGCCATCAATTCAATTTGACATGCAAGCATCGGGGCTCCGTACTGAATCCGGCAACCTTTGCCCTGCGCCGTAGCCAATAACGGCGTCAAGGCCGGTGCCATAATAATTTCAGCAACGATTTGATCCGAGGTCAAACGGTTTGCATCAAGCGGCAATGGATCTGCGCTGGCCATGCCAAGAGACGTTGCATTAATGACCAAGTCATAACCCTGCGGATCGCGCGTGCCCACTGTCAACTTGAGCTGCGGATAAAGCGGCGCTAGCCTAGCGAACATAGCCTGAACTTTTTGGGCCGAGCGGTTGTAAATCGTCAACTCCGCTACCCCCGACTCAGCGAGCGCAAAGGCGATCGCATTGGCTGCGCCACCCGCCCCTGCTAAAAATATTTTTTTACCCTTGGGATCAATTCCATGTAAACGCAAACCCGCCACAAACCCCCGACCATCCAGAATATCGCCAAACAAACGACCATCGGGATCACGCCGTACGATATTGACCGCGCCTACCGTGCGGGCCGCCGCAGTAATCTCATCACATAAAACACCTATCGTTGTTTTATGAGGCACGGTGACTACCATGCCACCGAAGTTTTGAATGCCTCGCAGTGCCTGAGTAAACACGGCCAAATCCTGGGGAGCCACGTGCATGGGCATCAGCACGCCATCGATCCCGCGCCGCTCAAACACCTCACGCATCATTTCTGGCGCTTTGACCTGACCGATGGGGTCGGCCACAATACCGTAGAGTTTCGTCTTACCACTGACAGCAATCATGTGCTTCTCTTTTATCTTTTTTGCGGGGCACTGAGATCTTGCGCGCCCTGTCTTGGCCTGCACTATCATACAGTTTACCGTTGTCCGCAACCCGCTGACCGTGCCTGATCGAGACACCATGAATCACCTGCAAACTTTTTTACGCGTTTTTTGCTGGATGCTGAGCATGCTCATCACGGGTTTGACGCAAGCAACGCCAGTCCATCATCACTACTTCAAAACTTCAGACGGGGTTCGTCTACATTATCTTGAAGCAGGCAAAGGCGAGCAAACCTTAGTATTTATTCCAGGTTGGGTGATGCCAGCTGCCGTGTTTGAACAGCAACTACTGCTGCTTTCAACGCAGTTTAGAGTCTTAGCTTTTGACCCCCGATCGCAGGGACTGTCTGAACTGACGACCTTATCCCATGCACCGCAAAGACGAATGCGCGATATGGACGAATTCTTGAAAGCTGCAAACGTTAAAAACTTTATCTTGGCGGGTTGGTCTCTGGGCGTGCTCGAATCGCTCGACTATCTTGCGAACTATCAGCCAAAAGGGCTGCGAGGCTTAATCCTTATTGACAACTCTGTAGGCGAAGGTCGCCCACCAAAAGGCGGTGCGTCAACCTTTCAGCAGACCATGAACGATCCCAAAAAACGGGAGGCCTACCTGCGTGCTTTTTGTAAAGATATTTATCGCGAAACACCGCCTCCGCTCTTGGCTCAGGCCGTACTTGACTCAGCCATGCGTGTTCCACCAAAGATTGCGATTCAACTGATGAATCAACCGTATCCAAGAGAGTATTGGCGCGAAACGCTTGAAAAGCAAAACGTACCAGTTTTATTTATTGCTCGGCCATGGCTTAAAGAGCAAGGCGATGCCCTGCTCTCAAAGCGGCCCGCCAAGCTGATCACCGTCAAGATTCTTGAAAAACCCGGTCACGCTTTGTTTGTGGATGATCCCACGACCTTTAATGAGGTCACGCGCAGTTTTAGTACAGCCGCCTTTTCAGACAAGCTCAATCCCTAAGCGTGCTCACGCGTGCGTGGCGGCGCCTACTCGGGCCGACGAACAATTTGCACGCTTCGACGTTCGGTGGTCTTGTTGTAGCTGAAGGCGAATGGTAAGGGCCTGATATTTTTTGAATCTTTGTAAGCTTGCGCCAAAGACTCTTGTTTTTTTCGATTAAAAAGTTCGTGTGGATACAAAAAACCGCCATATAGATCAACGGGTCCGATTTGTGACAAATAGGTGTAATTCAGCCCGGTTTCATCCTGGACGACCATTTTTGCTTTCGCGACCAACATATCGCGCAAAATTGAAAAGTACGTCTCTTGCAATAAGTGCGAGGCGGCTTTAATCAGCACAGGATTGTGGGACTCTCGTTCAAGCCAGGCACGCATCGCCTCGGCTTGGCTTAAATGCGCATCAGATAAATCTAAACTGACATAATCCAGCACGGTTGGTTTGCCCGCTTTGCTTAAAATCAGTCGTACCGATCTCCAGTCCTCAGTCGTTTGAATGAATTGACCATTCTTAGGATCAAGGGTGATCGGATACACGTCGGTTACGTCGTATCCCATATAAAGCGCAAAGGTGATCAGAATCGTGGTCACGCCAATTTGCGCATGCTTATCACGCAAATCTTCATTCAAATCATCCGTCCGAAAAAAAGCTAAACGACTAAACTTCATCCATTCGCGTAAAAATTTTGACTGGAAGTTTTGGGCGCGTGCGCTAGACATATCAGTGATAGGCGCCGGCTCGCCAGCAGCCTGCATCGCAACCAACACGAAGCGACTTGCCTGCGGAAACAAATGTGCCGCCGTCACAAAGTCTGGCCCCGAGAACGGATAAAACACGGTTCCGCCCGGCGGTTGATTGATTTCTGTTCGAGCCCAATCTGACATCGCTTGACCCATATTCTGCTGATAGAACTGCCAAGCCCCATCCGCTTGAGTCAGATTTGCGCCTTGTAAAAATGGAAAAGACGACGTGGGCTGCGCACCACCCGGCATATATTTTCCGTGCAACTCGTTTGCCGCGGCAGACCCATCCGTCAATAGACGTAGACCCATCAACACAACGACCGCAGTGATTTTTTTAAACGATAACAAAGGAAACGACTTCATCAAAACCCTCAAAAGCATAATCATCAAAAATATTTAAGCTACTTTTTAGAGAGATTGGCCAACACGATCCCCAGCACAATCAACACCAAACCAATCACATGATAAAGCTCGGGAAACTCTCCCAACAATACAACGGCCATCAAAGCAGCAAAAATCGGCGTGAGATTCAAAAAGAACATCGGCAGCTGTGAGCCCGTTCGCAACACTGCCTGTTGGTAACACAAATAGGCTAGCAAGGCCGGGCCGAGTGCAACATACAACACCATGCCGTAATTCTTGGGAGACCAGGCGATCGCGGGATAACCGCCCCACAATAATTCTGCTAGCACCATCGGCACAGCGAATAACAACCCCCATAGCATCTGCATTGCCAACACGCTATACCCCGACATCTCAGGCGGTCGACCTCGCAACAGCCAGGTGTACAGGCTCCAGAGGGCGATCGCGAGCAGCATAAATAAATCACCCGGTACAAACGCAATACGCGTGACATTGAGCAAGTCGCCTCGCAGCAATACCCACGCCACGCCCACCAAAGACACCACGGCACCCAAAGAGGCCGCGCGGCTAATCGAAGCCTGAAAAAATGAACGTCCGACCAAGAGTGTAAAGATTGGACCTGCCGCAGTAATCAACGCAATATTGATCGGGCTAGACGTGGTCATGCGTTATTTATTGCTGAACAATATTTTGATTTACCATCTAGAGGTAATTGGAAT
>JBAXLV010000007.1:0-16653 GCA_037134635.1 Alcaligenaceae bacterium | reverse complement strand
ATGGCCATCAAAAAAATGTTGTCGACATGATGCAAACCCGTGATGAACTGTACGATCGCATCAACTACCACGAGTTTGAAGGCAAACTCGACGTATTGTTCGCCCAAGGCAAATCGAAATAATCTGATCAAGGATCTCTATCATGGCAACTGCTAAAAAATCTCCTGCAAAAAAAGCCGCTGCGCCTGCAGAAGCGGCACCCACGTTTAAACCTAAAAAATCAGTCGCACTGTCGGGCGTGACGGCTGGCAATACTGCGCTCTGTACCGTGGGCCGCAGCGGCAACGACCTGCACTATCGTGGCTACGATGTTCTCGACTTTGCTGATACCAGCGAGTTCGAAGAAATCGCCCACTTATTAATTCACGGCAAGTTGCCTAACAAAGCCGAACTCGCCGCATACAAAGAAAAACTGCGTACTCTGCGCGGCTTGCCTGCACAATTGCAAACCGTACTTGAATCGCTTCCTGCCGCAAGCCATCCAATGGATGTTATGCGGACAGCCGCTTCGGCACTGGGCTGCATGCTGCCCGAGAAAGAAGACCATAATATTCCGGACGCGCGCGATATCGCCGATCGTTTAATGGCCAATCTTGGTTCGGCCTTGCTTTACTGGTATCACTTTAGCCATAACGGTCGCATCATTGACGTGCAGACCGACGACGATTCAATCGGTGCACATTTCTTGCATCTGTTGCATGGCAAAAAACCCAATGCTGACTGGGTACGTGCCATGCACACCTCACTGAACCTTTATGCTGAACACGAGTTCAACGCCTCAACCTTCACTTGCCGCGTTATTGCAGGCACGGGTTCAGACATGTACTCAGCGATTGCCGGCGGCATTGGTGCACTACGCGGCCCCAAGCACGGTGGCGCAAACGAAGTTGCCTTCGAAGTGCAAAAGCGTTACGAAACCCCAGCCGAAGCCGAAGCCGACATACGTGCGCGCGTTGAGAACAAGCAAGTTGTGATTGGCTTTGGGCACCCTGTGTACACCATTGCCGACCCACGCAACAAAGTGATCAAAGACGTTGCGTTGCGCCTATCAAAGAAAGCCGGTACCACCAAAATGTTTGATATCGCTGACCGCATTGAAGCTGTGATGTGGGATTCGAAAAAAATGTTTGCGAACCTTGACTGGTTCTCAGCCGTGTCGTATCACATGATGGGTGTCCCGACCGCCATGTTTACACCTTTGTTTGTGATCGCACGTACTGCCGGTTGGGCCGCCCATATTATTGAACAACGCATTGATAACAAGATTATCCGCCCCGCTGCAAACTACACGGGCCCAGATGATCAAAAATTTGTTCCGCTCGCGCGTCGCAAATAAGTAGCCGCACTGTTAGTAGAAGGTGAACCGCAAGGTTCACCTTGTCATCTGTACAGTTGCCGTTCTGACCCGACACCAACACCTGATTGAGCCCACATGAATACCGCACATCGCAAACCACTGTCCGGCACCAAACTGGACTACTTTGACGCTCACGCGGCTGTCGACGCTATAGAGCCAGGCGCCTACAACAAGCTCCCTTACACCTCACGTGTGCTCGCTGAAAATCTCGTGCGTCGTTGTGACCCTGAATTGCTAATCCCCGCACTGAAGCAGCTCATTGAGCGAAAGAGCGATATGGATTTTCCATGGTTTCCGGCGCGTGTCGTGTGTCACGACATCCTCGGCCAAACCGCACTGGTTGATCTGGCCGGCCTGCGCGATGCCATCGCAGCGCAAGGCGGTGATCCTGCGCTAGTCAATCCGGTTGTACCGACACAGTTGATTGTGGATCACTCACTGGCTGTCGAGTGTGGTGGCTTTGATCCCGATGCCTTTGCAAAGAATCGTGCGATCGAAGATCGACGCAACGAGGATCGTTTCCACTTTATCAATTGGACCAAGAAAACATTTAAAAATGTCGATGTCATTCCTCCAGGAAACGGCATCATGCATCAGATTAATTTAGAAAGAATGTCGCCGGTGGTGCACGCCCTGAATGGCGTTGCGTTTCCTGACACACTCGTCGGAACCGATAGCCACACACCCCACGTTGATGCGCTAGGCGTCATTGCGATCGGTGTTGGCGGCCTCGAAGCCGAAAGTGTGATGCTTGGTCGCGCTTCGTGGATGCGTCTGCCTGACATCATCGGCGTTGAACTCACCGGCAAACTCAAGCCTGGCATCACTGCAACCGATTTAGTCCTTGCGCTGACAGAGTTTTTGCGTAGCCAAAAAGTCGTGTCGTCATACCTTGAGTTCTTTGGCGATGGTGTCGCGCATTTGACGCTTGGCGATCGCGCCACCATCTCAAACATGACACCCGAGTACGGCGCAACCGCTGCGATGTTCTATATCGATCAGCAAACGATCGATTACCTGCGCTTAACCGGGCGCGAAGAAGAACAAATCAAACTCGTCGAAACCTACGCCAAGCAAACGGGGCTGTGGGCCGATAGTTTAAAAGGCGCTCACTACGAACGCGTGCTGCACTTTGATTTATCTGGCGTTGTTCGCAATATCGCAGGCCCGTCCAATCCTCATCGCAGGGTGCCAACCTCTGAGCTCGCAGCCCAAGGGATCTCAGGCAAAGTTGAAAATGAAGCGGGTTTAATGCCCGACGGCGCCGTCATCATTGCTGCAATTACCAGCTGCACCAATACCAGCAATCCGCGCAACGTGATCGCTGCAGGGTTATTGGCGCGCAATGCCAACGCCAAAGGGCTCACGCGCAAGCCTTGGGTGAAATCATCGCTCGCGCCAGGCTCCAAGACGGTTGAGCTTTATTTGCAAGAGGCCAAACTGTTGACTGAACTTGAGTCGCTTGGCTTTGGCATTGTGGCCTTTGCATGTACGACCTGTAACGGAATGAGTGGCGCGCTAGATCCGGTCATTCAACAAGAAATTATCGACAGAGACTTATACGCAACTGCAGTGCTGTCGGGTAACAGAAACTTTGACGGGCGCATTCACCCCTACGCGAAGCAGGCATTCTTGGCCTCGCCCCCTTTGGTGGTGGCCTATGCGATTGCAGGCACCATTCGCTTTGATATCGAAAAAGACGTACTGGGTCTTGATCAACACGGCAAACCGGTAACATTAAAAGATATTTGGCCGTCAGATGAAGAAATCGATGCAATCGTGACCTCGAGCGTGAAGCCCGAGCAATTTCGTAAAGTGTACGAACCCATGTTTGCAGCGAGCGTTGAAGCGGGCGAAAAGCTCAGCCCCCTGTACGACTGGCGACCACAAAGCACCTACATTCGTCGCCCACCCTATTGGGAAGGCGCCTTGGCCGGCGAACGCGCACTTAAAGGCATGCGCCCGCTGGCAGTGCTAGGCGACAATATCACCACAGACCACCTATCCCCCTCGAACGCCATCATGCTCGACAGTGCCTCGGGTGAATATCTGGCAAAGATGGGCGTACCCGAAGAAGACTTCAACTCGTACGCGACGCATCGTGGCGATCATTTGACCGCACAACGCGCGACGTTTGCCAATCCCAAACTGCTGAACGAAATGGTGGTTGAGAACGGCAAAGTTAAACAAGGCTCGCTTGCCCGCATTGAACCTGAAGGCAAAGTCACGCGCATGTGGGAGGCCATTGAAACCTACATGAACCGCCAGCAACCGCTCATCATTGTGGCTGGCGCCGATTACGGGCAAGGGTCATCACGCGACTGGGCGGCCAAGGGCGTTCGTTTGGCAGGTGTCGAGGCCATTGTTGCAGAGGGCTTCGAACGCATTCACCGCACCAACCTCGTCGGCATGGGCGTCTTGCCACTCGAATTCAATGCGGGCGTCAATCGACTCACGCTGAGCCTGGATGGCACCGAAACCTATGATGTCCTGGGCGAACGCACACCTTTGGCGACGCTCACGCTTGTCATTCATCGTAAAAATGGCGAACTCGTCAAGGTGCCCGTCACATGTCGCTTAGATACCGCCGAAGAAGTATCGATCTACGAAGCGGGCGGCGTATTGCAACGTTTTGCGCAAGATTTTCTTGAGTCCAATGCCGCGGCCTGACTGACACAACGACAAACGACACAGAAATATTTGAAAGGATCACGATATGCGTCACGCCCCCCAGTTCAAAGTACCCGCCACCTATATGCGTGGCGGCACCAGCAAAGGCGTTTTTTTTCGTCTGCAAGATCTGCCTGAGGCAGCGCAAGTGCCGGGCGCGGCACGCGATGCATTGCTGCTTAGAGTCATCGGCAGCCCTGACCCCTACGGCAAACAAACCGATGGTATGGGTGCCGCAACCTCAAGCACCAGCAAAACAGTGATCCTCTCAAAAAGCACGCGACCCGACCACGATATCGACTATCTGTTTGGTCAGGTTTCGATCGACAAACCTTTTGTAGATTGGAGCGGCAATTGCGGCAACCTGACCTCTGCGGTAGGCCCGTTTGGCATTAGTAATGGTCTAGTCGATGCAGCACGTATCCCACAAAACGGCACTGCGACTATTCGGATTTGGCAAGCCAATATTGGTAAAACAATTATTGCTCACGTGCAGATGACCAATGGCAGCGTGCAAGAAACGGGCGACTTTGAGCTTGACGGCGTGACCTTTCCGGCAGCAGAAGTGCAACTCGAATTCATGGACCCAGCGGCAGACGATGAGGACGGCGGCGGCTCGATGTTTCCCACAGGAAATATTGTGGATGAACTAGAAGTGCCCGGTGTTGGCACCTTCAAAGCAACCATGATTAATGCGGGCATCCCGACTATTTTTGTCAATGCCGCGGATATTGGCTACAAAGGTACAGAGCTACAAGACGACATCAATAGCGACCCTAAAGCGCTGGCGATGTTTGAAACGATTCGTGCTTACGGCGCCGTGCGCATGGGCTTGATTAAACATATCGACGAAGCAGCAACACGGCAACACACGCCCAAAGTCGCTTTCGTTGCCAAGCCGGCTGACTACATCGCCTCAAGCGGTAAAGCGATCGCCGCCAAAGACACGAACGTACTCGTGCGTGCAATGTCGATGGGCAAACTTCATCACGCGATGATGGGTACCGCTGCAGTTGCCATCGGCACGGCAGCGGCCATCCCTGGCACACTCGTCAATTTGGCCGCAGGTGGCGGGGATCTTGAAGCCGTTCGTTTCGGCCATCCCTCGGGCACCTTGCGCGTTGGCGCACAAGCCACACAGGTCAAGGGCGAATGGGTGGTGACAAAGGCCATCATGAGCCGAAGTGCTCGCGTGCTGATGGAAGGCTGGGTTCGCGTACCAGGTGCTGTATTGCCTCAAGGTCAACAATAATGGCAGTCGCTTTGCATTTTTCGTTCACGACGTTCATTACCTGCGCGATGGTATTTTTTATTTCGGGTACCTACCTGATGCTATTCAAAATTCGTTACGCGAACGAACTCTTTAAACATCCATACTTGACGCAGCGCACCTTCGGCCAATATTCACTCTCTATCAAGATGACCATTGTGCTGGATTATTTTTTACGGATCGCGTTTCCAAAATCCAATACATGGATTGCCGGCAACGCCAATGAGCTGTTAAAGCACGTTGATCCTCAGGATATCCCAACGAACGTGAAGTGGCCCATCGTCGGCCTTTGGGCAAGCTGCTTCATCGGTATGATCGCAATGCTCACGCTTTGGGCTTTATTGATTATCGGAATCTCGAAATGACCACCACGACAACGCCAACCATTGAGCACGATGCAGCAACCCAATGCTTTTTTTTGCACCTTGAGGGTCAACGCTGCGTGCTTGATTACACGTTAGTTGGGCAAACCATGACGATTACGCACACCGGAGTCCCAGATGTACTCGGTGGCCGAGGCTTGGCAGGGCTGCTGACTAAATTTGCGCTTGAATATGCGCGCGCGCACGACTGGAAAGTTGTTCCACGCTGTAGTTATGCTGCCGTTTACATCAGGCGCCACACTGAATATGAGGGTTTGCTCGCCTGACCTGCGAGGCAGACGCACTCTTGCATCTAAGTATTACGCAGCCCATAAATGCCTCACAAAAATTAAGTCTTATATAAGATATAAGACACTTGATTGACAACGCGCTTGCCACTACAATCTTCGAACAAGTTGTCAGACCCAAATACGACGAAAAGGCGAACTTTTTTGCCCGCATTTTCGAATCACATTACTAACCTTTGAAAGGCGCCATCATGCTTGAAGCCTATCGCCAACACGTTGCCGAACGCGCAGCCCTTGGTATTCCTCCACTTCCGCTTACCGCACAGCAAACAGCTGATCTCATCGAGCTGCTTAAAGCCCCTCCCGCAGGCCAAGGCGATACCTTGGTTGAACTGATGACGCACCGTGTACCTGCGGGTGTGGACGACGCCGCAAAAGTCAAAGCCTCTTACCTGGCTGCAGTGGCACTTGGTACTGAAAAATGCGCACTGATTTCACGCAGCAAAGCCACTGAGTTGTTGGGCACCATGCTGGGGGGCTACAACATCGGTCCCATGGTCGATTTGCTTGACGACGCTGAAGTTGGCAAAGTGGCTGCTGAAGGTTTGAAAAAAACCTTGTTGATGTTTGACGCGTTTCATGACGTCAAAGAAAAAGCTTTAAAAGGTAACGCCAACGCGAAAGCGGTGATGCAGAGCTGGGCCGATGGCGAATGGTTTACTAGCCGCCCTGAAGTTCCAAAGAGCCTGACAGTCACGGTCTTTAAAGTCACTGGCGAAACCAACACTGACGATTTGTCTCCAGCACCCGATGCGTGGACACGTCCTGACATCCCGCTGCATGCCTTGGCAATGCTCAAAAATCCGCGCCCTGGTATCGAGCCTCAAGAAGCCGGCAAAATTGGGCCCATCAATTTCATCAATGATCTGAAAAAGAAAGGCCACTTGGTTGCCTACGTTGGTGACGTGGTCGGCACAGGTTCGTCACGTAAATCAGCCACTAACTCGGTGCTATGGTTTACCGGCGAAGACATCCCTTTCGTCCCTAACAAACGTTTTGGTGGCGTGTGCCTGGGCAGCAAGATTGCTCCGATCTTTTACAACACCATGGAAGATGCTGGTGCCCTGCCGATCGAGCTTGATGTATCAAGCATGAATATGGGCGATGTGATTGAACTGCGCCCTTATGACGGCGAGGCCTTGAAAGACGGTAAGGTCATCTCTAAGTTTGAAGTCAAATCTGAAGTCTTGTTTGACGAAGTGCGTGCGGGCGGCCGTATTCCCCTGATCGTTGGTCGCGGCCTCACCAACAAAGCGCGCGAAACACTTGGCTTGCCTCCATCAACGCTGTTCCGTTTTCCTCACGTCCCTGCTGTTTCTAAAAAGGGCTTCACACTTGCACAGAAGATGGTCGGTCGTGCTTGTGGCTTACCTGAAGGCCAGGGCGTGCGTCCCGGCTCTTACTGCGAACCTGCGATGACCTCAGTCGGCAGCCAGGATACAACAGGCCCGATGACACGCGACGAACTCAAAGATCTGGCTTGCTTGGGCTTCTCTGCTGACCTGGTTATGCAATCGTTCTGCCATACTGCGGCGTATCCAAAACCAGTTGATGTCAAAACACATCACTCGTTGCCTCAGTTCATGAGCAACCGTGGTGGGATCTCTCTGCGCCCAGGTGACGGTGTGATTCACTCGTGGCTCAACCGCATGTTGTTGCCTGATACCGTCGGTACTGGCGGCGATTCACATACTCGCTTCCCAATCGGCATCAGCTTTCCAGCTGGCTCAGGTTTGGTGGCGTTTGCTGCCGCCACAGGCGTAATGCCTTTGGATATGCCGGAGTCGGTACTAGTTCGCTTCAAAGGAAAGATGCAACCCGGCGTGACTTTGCGTGACTTGGTCAGCGCAATCCCACTGTATGCGATCAAGGCAGGCTTGTTAACAGTTGACAAGCAAAACAAGCAAAACGTGTTTTCGGGTCGCATCCTTGAAATTGAAGGCTTGCCTGATCTCAAAGCTGAACAAGCCTTTGAACTGTCAGATGCCTCAGCTGAGCGTTCTGCGGCAGGCTGCACCATTCGCCTGAACAAAGAACCCGTCATCGAATACATCAACAGCAACATCGTGATGTTGAAGTGGATGATCGCCAATGGCTACTCAGATGAGCGCAGCATCACACGCCGCATTCAAGCCATGGAAGCATGGATCAAAAATCCACAGTTGTTGCAACCTGACGCTGATGCTGAATACGCAGCAATCATTGAAATTGATCTGGCCGAAATCCATGAGCCTATCGTCGCTTGCCCGAATGACCCTGATGATGTCAAAACCTTATCAGACGTTGCTGGCGCCAAGATCGACGAAGTGTTCATCGGCAGCTGCATGACCAACATCGGCCACTTCCGCGCAGCCTCAAAACTGCTTGAAGGCAAACGCGACATGCCAGTCAAACTGTGGATTGCACCTCCAACAAAAATGGATGCAGCGCAATTGACCGAAGAAGGTCACTACGGCGTGTTTGGTTCTGCCGGTGCACGCACTGAAATGCCAGGCTGCTCGTTGTGCATGGGCAACCAGGCCCAGGTACGCGAAGGCGCAACGGTGATGTCAACCAGCACGCGCAACTTCCCGAACCGCTTGGGTAAAAACACAAACGTGTATCTGGGTTCTGCCGAACTCGCTGCAATTTGCTCGAAACTCGGCCGCATCCCAACCAAAGAAGAGTATCTGACAGACATGGGCGTCTTAAGCAAGAACGGCGACCAGATCTACAAGTATCTCAACTTTGATCAACTCCCCGACTACAAAGACGTCGCGGATACGATTCCGTCCTAAGCTTCACGTTGCACGAAATGTAAAAAACCCGCTTAGGCGGGTTTTTTATTCGCTACGATCCAAGCCCCCAGCTTCAAACAAACCACGAACCCTTGAGATAGTTCGTTACACTAGAGGCCTTTATCGCCGCTTTTCTGGTTTTTGACATTTCTATGGCTCGTGCTCGCTCCCCCGCTTCTCCTAAACGACTGAATCGCGATTCATCTCGACTGGTTGCCTTATCGCTGGCGCTGCACAATTCTGGTAGTCGTGTTGAAGATCGTTTTTGGGAAACCGAACTCGCAAGCACGCTCAACAAACTCATGCGCGCCGGTAGCGACGCGACGATCGATGCAGCGCTTGATCACCTTTCAACCACCAATTTGGGTGGCTATGAGGTATTGATCGAACAGGCCGAAACGCATTCTGAGTCATGCCTTCTTGAAAAAGATGGCAAACGCTTTGACGTATTACTCGTCATAGCGCCGTTGGTCGCCTGGACACGCTACAGCATCCCTGCAGTTGCGCTCAGCGACAGCATCGTCGCAACGCTCGCCGGTCATTTGCAAACACATGTACTGGCCACTGGCGCTCAAATGGCCGTCATGCCTCAGTTAATCAGTCTTGATCAAATGCCGCGCACCCTGTGCGAAACTTACGATTGGCTTCACAAACTCGGCGCAACCGCACTTGACCTTCCAAGTAGTGCACCTAAGCTCAATAGTGAGCCCGACTCCTTTAATATGCTGGCCGATACCCGTTATGTTGCAATTGGGGTCGCAGTACCAGAAGGAACACCCATCTTTCGATGGCAAGAAACACCGGGCGAACTTGGCGAAGGCCGCGAGATTTGCCTTGAAAAATGGGAAGCCGATACGCAGCCAATTTTTGCAAATTTATTGGCAGGTTGTGGTTTTGAAATCCTGGTGCCTGACGCCTATTACGTTAGCAACCGCGAAGCCGATCGTCGGATTCGTCCGCTCTCAGTCAAGTCTGCAGTGACCTGGCTTGAAGGCGCTTTGAATCTTGAAGCCAGTCAACTGCGTGCTGTCATTGCAGGCTGCGGCGAACGCACGATCGAAGAATATCGAATCGGGTTTACCCAAAAAAATCAGACTGAAGTGATCTACGGTTGCCTGTGGCCACTGTATGGTCGCGAAGAAGACGAGCCCTTGCTTGAGGGGCAAACCCCACCGATTGAAACAATCGACGAAATCACCAACCTACTCAAAGAGTGCGGCATCACAGATATCCGGCGTCTCTCTAGCATGCTGGGATCAGAGTTTTGTGATGATTGTGGCGCGCCCTACTTTCCGAATCCTTCGGGCGAGATGGTGCACGCCGAACTGCCCGAAGACGCTGAAACGGCGCCTGCGCATTTTCATTAATCATGCAGGCTGACGTCTTTTGCCGAGTCGTCGATAATTATGGCGACATAGGCGTGACATGGCGCCTGGTGAGACAACTACAACACGAATATCAGTGGTCGATTCGTTTATGGGTTGATGACCTAAAAAGCTTTCAGCGACTTGAAGCACGTGTTGACCGTGAGGTATCGCAGCAAACGATTGAACACGTTGAGATTGTGCACTGGGCTGAGCCCGCACCCGATTTAATCCCTCGCTCTGTTGTGCTCAGTAGTTTTTCTTGTGATTTACCTGAGGCATATATTGCGCGCTTGCATCAAACACCCGCAACCTGGATCAATCTCGAGTATCTCAGCGCAGAGACCTGGGTCGAAGGCTGTCACGGGTTACCTTCGTTGCGCGGCGACGGCTTAAGTTCTCACTTCTTTTTCCCAGGCTTTAACACACGAACGGGTGGGTTACTTCGCGAACGTGATCTACTCACTCGACGCGCCGCCTGGCAAAAAGATCTGCCCGCGCAACATCAGATGCTCAAGCGGCTAGGCGTCTCTGAGGCTGCCCTTAACGCACTGGAACACACCGAGCCCAATCGAGCAAGACTGGTTTCGCTGTTTTGCTATCCACACGCACCGGTCAAGCAACTGCTCGAAGCACTCAGCAACGATTCACATCCATCGATTCTTTTAGTGCCTGAAGGCGTCGCGCCAACGCTCTTAACAGACCGTCAAGGGTCTTTTAACCAAGTCTACGTTGAGCGCATCCCTTTTGTTTCGCAACCTGAATACGATCAATTACTTTGGATGGCCGATATCAATTTTGTACGTGGCGAAGACTCGATTGTTCGCGCACTCTGGTCTGGCAAGCCGTTGATTTGGCAGATTTATCCGCAAACAGAAGGTACCCACCTCATTAAGCTCGAGGCCTGGTTAAAGATCTGTGGCCTACCTAACAAGATTCAAGATTTACTGCGCCACTGGAATGCCGACACGGTGTCAACAGACTTGAGCAACGGCCTTGAACATGCCCTGGCCGACGAGGCGTCTGCGCAGTGGTCTAGCCATGCTCAGGCACTGAGTCACGCACTTGCGCAAGAAACCGATTTTGCACAAGCACTACACAACTTTTGCATTTCAAAGCAAACGCCCTAGGCGGCGGCAGTCGCCATGACTGGCGCAGGCTCTTTAATCGGTAAATTAATCAAAGCCGCCATCGCAGAAAGTGCAATATCAGCGTACCACATCCATTGATAGTCACCAAAAGAATATAAAACCAAGCCTCCTACATAGGCGCCCAAGAAGGCACCAATCTGATGGGACAGCAGTGTTAAACCAAACAAGGTTGACAAATAACGTACCCCAAAGAGCTTGCCAACGATCGACGCTGTGGGGGGCACGGTGGCCAACCAGGTTGCTCCTAAACCAATGGCAAAGACATAAAAGGTCAATTCAGTTTTGGGCGCCATCAAATACAACGCAATCAACACGGCTCGCGAGCCGTACATTACAGCTAAGATATTTTTACTTTTAAACCGATTAATTTGAGATCCCACAAAGATACTGCCAAAAATATTCGCCAGCCCAATGATGCCGAGGGACCACCCGGCAACCCCAGGCGGCAAGCCACACAGATCCACCTCGCCCGGTAAATGCGTCACCAGCATCGCAATATGAAAACCACAGGTAAAAAATCCCAAGTGAAGCAACAAATAACTTGGATTTTTAAAGGCCTCTTTCACCGCAGCACCTGCACTGCCGCCTTTAGCCAGCGATGCTGGAGGGGCAGGGACGTTTTTAGTCAACTTATTGATCAGCGGCAACGAGAGTAGTGCACACAGCACCAATGTCCACATGGCATTCATCCACCCCAACGATTGGATCAGCCGCGTCGCGATCGGTGCAAAGACAAATTGCCCCATTGAACTGCCGGCATTAATTAAGCCCGCAGCGTTACCACGCGCCTCTGCGGGGATTGTTTTAGAGACCGTTCCAATCAGAATCGAGAAGCTACAAGCGCCATTGCCAATCGCAGAGATCAACCCTATCGTAAAAATCAAACCCCAGGTCGATCCGACTAGCGGAATCAAGGCTGTCCCAATCACCGTGAGGCACAACCCGCCCAGTAGCACCGGACGTGCGCCGTGGCGATCGGCAATGAAACCTGCTATGGGTTGCGCCGCACCCCACACAAACTGCCCCACCGCCATAGCCAAGCTAATGCTGACAATACCCAGCCCGGTCGAGCTATTGAGCGGGCTGACAAACAAGCCCATGGTTTGCCGTGTGCCATTAATAATCATAATGATGGCAGCTGCGGTCAGTGTGATAGTCAGGACGTCGCGCTGCTTAAACGTTTGAAAAAAACTCATGGAAGACCCTTTTATTGGCGAGACCGATGCGTGCGGAAACCTTAACCTTGATCAATCGTCCGCTTCTGTACTTTGTCGGCTCAAAGCCACTAAACCCTCGAAAACAAAGAAATAAATGGCCAGACAGGCTAGAATAGAGGGCTTTTTTAACATTTATCGATTTACCGGAGCTTTAAGACATGAAAACCGCACAAGAGTTGCGCGTCGGCAACGTAGTGATGGTCGGCAAAGATGCCGTCGTCGTGCAGCGCGCTGAATACAGCAAATCGGGTCGCAACGCCTCTGTCGTGAAGCTTAAATTCAAGAACTTGCTGACGGGCACCGGTAGCGAAACCGTTTCAAAAGCTGATGAAAAATACGACGTCATCACCCTTGATCGTAAAGAATGCACATACTCATACTTTGCTGACCCAATGTATGTGTTTATGGATGCCGATTTCAACCAATATGAAATCGAAGCCGACAGTATGGGCGACGCACTCTTCTATCTTGAAGAAGGCATGCCAGTTGAAGCCGTTTTCTATGATGGTCGCGCCATCTCAATTGAACTGCCCACGATGGTCGTGCGCGAAATCATTTATACCGAACCTGCAGTCCGTGGCGACACCTCAGGCAAAGTCATGAAGCCCGCCAAAATCAACACTGGTCACGAACTTCCTGTGCCCTTGTTTTGTTCGATCGGCGACAAAATTGAAATCGACACCCGCACTGGTGAATACCGTAGCCGCGTAATGTAAGCTGCTCGCTGCTCAAATAAAAAGGCCCAACAACACTTGTTGGGCCTTTTGCATTTTGTACGTGCAGCATCGTCTGCGCATGACTGCATAAACTAAATTAGCCCCCTGTCTGCCGCTCAAGGTCTGCTAGCCAGGCTAGGGCGTACTCGCGATCCGGTCCGCACATCTCTGGCGAAGGCCGCAAGCCTGAACAGAATGCCGGACGCTCGGGCTGGCCAAAAATCGCACAGCGATTATCCGGCAAGAGCTGTACGCACCGTACGCCCGCGGGTTTACCTAGAGGCATCCCTGGGATTGGACTGGTAATAGAGGGAGCGGTGCAACAGGCACCGCAAGCGGGACGGCAGTTCATCTTTGGTCGCACAGCAAAAACCGCAGGACGAGTCTCTGCTTCACTGCAGGCGATCAGTATCCAAGAAATCTGGCAAGGCAACGACAGCAATGCCTTCTTCGACTAACGCCTCACGTTCTTCACGCGTGGCCGTGCCGCGAATTGGGCGTTCGTCAGCTTCACCTTCGTGAATACGACGTGCCTCGTCGGCAAAGCGATCGCCCACATTTTCTGTTTTGCGCACGAACTCACGCATTTGCTGCAAAACAGCGGCCTGCATCTGCAAGAGTTGCGCCGCCTCAGGATTGGCGGCCATGACACTACGCGAGGTTTCTTGGGCCGCGGCCGTGGCGTCTGCCGAGGCATTTGTTTCAAGGCGCGGTTGCTCAAAATGCCCAACATTGAGCCGAGGCGCTGATAAGCGCTTCTCGATTTTGTCGTTTTGACACAGCGGACAGCTCATTAAGCCACGAGCCTGCTGCGAATCGTAATCTTCGTGCGAGCTGAACCAGCCCTCAAAAAGATGGCGATTACCGCACTCAAGATCGAAAACTTTAAGTCCCATGAACCTTAATTGGGGCTAAATCCCCATAATTCAATACTTAAAGTATACCGGAGGGCGCAGCGCTAAACTCTAAGCGCGGGACCGCAGCCAAGAGCTCTTTGGTCACAGCGTGCTCGGGCGCCTGCAACACCTGTTCGGTCGCCCCTAATTCAACGATCCGACCACCCTCCATCACCGCGACGCGATCGGCAAAATATTCGACAACGCCAAAGTTATGGGTAATAAATAGGTAGGCCATCCCGGTTTGTCGCTGAAGCTCTTTAAGTAAATCTAAGATTTGAGCCTGAACTGAGACATCAAGTGCCGACGTGGGCTCATCCAAAATGAGAATCTTGGGCTCAACGGCTAACGCGCGTGCAATCGCAATGCGCTGGCGCTGCCCACCAGAAAACTCATGCGGATAGCGCAGTACGGAGTTAGCTGGCAGGCCTACGCGCTTGAGTAGATCAGCCACGCGTCGGTGCTGTTCGATTACCGACCATTCAGGCCGAAGCGCAGCAATGCCTTCATGCAAAATTTCTCCTACACGCATCCGCGGATCGAGCGAAGCGAACGGGTCTTGAAACACAATTTGCACCCGCCCGCGCATGGCACTCAAGTCTGCACCCTTCGCCTGCAAAATGTCGTAATGATCGATGGTCGCACGCCCACTGATCACCGCACTGCCATCCAGCAGCCTGAGCAAAGTCTTGGCAATTGTCGTTTTGCCGCAGCCCGAGCCACCCACCAACGCCAAGGTTTCGTTGGCATGCAGCTTGAAAGAAACGCCTTGAACGACTTTGTTATGGGCCACAACACGGCGCAGCAAACCTTTACGAATCGGATAATGCACCTGTAACTGCTCAACAGTTAAGACCACGTTGCTTTGATCAATCGCTTGAGGGACGTCAACCTGCAGCTCTAATTTTTGACCTTGTGGCGATAACGCCCGCCCGCGTTTGGCAAAAGTGGGGATCGCCTCAAACAGTTCGCGCGCGTACGGGTGCTTGGGCGCAGCAAAGAATTGCTCTGCCGGCGCAGTCTCAACGATTTCTCCGTGACGCATGAGCGCGACGGTATTGGCGACATGACGCACCACCGCTAAATCATGGGTGATAAGCAATACCGCCATCCCCATTTCTTTTTGGATATCCGCCAGTAACGCCAACACCTGTGCTTGCACGGTCACGTCAAGCGCGGTCGTGGGCTCGTCAGCAATCAGCACCTCAGGTTCGGCCGCCAGCGCAACGGCAATCATGATTCTCTGCTTTTGCCCGCCCGAGAACTGGAACGGGTAATCATCGATGCGTCCCTCAGGGTCTGGGATCCCGACACGTCCTAGCCACTGCACGGCTCGCTCGCGAGCTTGAGCACCGCGCAACGCGGTATGCCGTTCAATCGGCTCGAGAATTTGTTCAGAGATTCGCATCACTGGATTCAAACTAGTACCAGGCTCTTGAAAAATCATGCCAGCACGTGCGCCTCGCACCGAGCGCATCGCAGCCTCAGACAAACGCGTTAAGTCAAGGCCGTCAAGCTCAACTTGACCACGCACAACGCGCAGGGCTTCAGGCAGCAAGCGCATCAGTGCCATCGCGGTCATGCTTTTACCCGAGCCTGACTCGCCGACCAGCGCGAAGGTCTCGCCACGCTGTACCGTGAGTGCAAGCGCTTTAACGGCATACCGAATTTGCTCGTCAGCATCGATCGCAATATCTAGATTAGAAACTTTCAGTACGGCAGTATCCTGAGATGCTTTTACTGCAGTATCCCTTGCACGCAGACCCTCAACGCCCATCTCACCAGCTTTGGCAGCAAGCGCGCCGAGTTTAAAGCGCTTCGGTCTAAATGCGCGGGTTCGCGGATCAAAGGCATCACGCACTGCGTCAGAAAATAAGTTGGCTGACAACACAAGTGCCAGCATGAATAAAAAAGCAGTGAGCAGATTCCACCAGATCATCGGATCGCGCGACATCTCCAGGCGCGCCTTCTCGATCATCGAGCCAAACGAATTCATACTGGGATCAACACCGATCCCCAGGTAAGACAACACTGCCTCGTAGAGCACCAGACCCGAGAACTGCAGCACCACAGTGATCAGCACAATGTGCATGACGTTTGGTAATAAATGACGCGCCATAATGCGTGCGTGCGAAATCCCAAACGCGCGCGCTGCCTGCACGTATTCAAGCTCTCGCAGTTTGAGGGCTTCGGCACGCAATAAGCGACACAAGCCCGCCCAGCCGGTTAAACCTAAAATCATGCAGAGTAAAAACAAACGTAAATCGGCACGCTGTGCCGAGGTTGGAAACATACCTGGATGCGTATCGATGTAGACCTGCATCATCAACACACAGGCGCCAATTAACAACACACCCGGGATCGACGTGAGCGTTGTATACACATACTGAATCACATCGTCGATCCAACCTTTGAAATAGCCTGCCGAAATCCCAAAAATGAGGGCAGGAGGCAACATCGCCACCGTAGCTAAGCTACCAATCACCCAAGCGGTGCGAATACTTTTTAAGGCCTGCCACAGCACATCGTTACCGGTGCGATCCGTACCCAGAACGTGATAGCCAG
>JBAXLV010000006.1:0-17144 GCA_037134635.1 Alcaligenaceae bacterium | reverse complement strand
ACCCAGCGCGATCGAGGCTAAGACGAGAGATTCGAGCCAGGGCCAAATCCCCTTCGAAACAGAGACATAGCCTTGAACCGGAAACCAATCGAGTTCAAGCGCTAAAAAGTACGCTAGTAAATAACCGACAACAAACACTGGCACTGAAAACCCCGCCACAGAAATCGCCATGATGCCGCGATCGATCCAAGTACCGGATTTCCAGGCAGCGATCACGCCAATCGGCACGGCGACTGTGATGGCAATAATCAGGGTCATCACCATCAGAGACAAGGTAGGCTCGACACGTTGCGCGATCAACTCACGCACGGGCATGCCAGTAAACATCGAGGTGCCAAGGTCGCCTTGCAGCAGATTAAAGAACCACTCAGAAAACCGCAGCAAGAAGGGTCTGTCTAGGCCAAGGCTTTTACGGATTTTTTCAACATCTTCAGGGCTGGCCTGATCACCCGCAATCACAGCAGCCGGATCGCCCGGAGCAATGTAGAGCAAGCTAAACACAAAGAGCGCCACAATCATCATCACCGGGATGGTTGCAAAGACGCGTCTGGCAATATAACTAAACATAAATGTATTTGAATCCGTCAGGCAAACCGAACCTTACGCAAAAGGTAAGGCTTCAAGCAAGTCGCTCAGCGGGCATCGAAGGATACACGCTGAGCGAAAACTTAAGCGAAGAGATTAAGTTTTTTTAACGCCTGCAAACCAAGGCAATGGGCCACCGACGATGCCGGTGACATTTTTACGCCAAGCTTGGTACGAGTAAAAGAAGCCTGTGGGGATGTAGACAACATCTTCCATGGCTGCTTTGTTAGTCGCGGCAATCGCGGCTTTTTCGGCCTCGAGATTAGGTGCTGCAAACCAGGCGTCGACACCTTTCTCAACATCCGCATTAGAGGGCCAACCGAACCAAGCCTTCTCACCGTTGGCACGCACGCCCACGTTACCGGCAATCGTTGCGGTATCAGCACCAGCATGCCATGTATGGAACATGCTCCAACCACCTTTGCCGGGCTCGTTCTTCGAAGCACGACGCTGTCCGACCGTACCCCAGTCAGTTGCCACAAAGTCAACGTTCATCCCGATCTTTTTCAGGATGTCGGCGGTGATCTCACCCATTGCCTTGGTGAAAGGATTATCCTGTGCGACCAAGCAGGTGACCGGCTGGCCTTTGTAGCCGGCCTCTGCCAAAAGCTTCTTGGCGCCCTCAATATTGCCATTGCCTTTGAACATATCGCCACCGGCCTCTGAATAGAGTGCGGTGCCTGGGGTAAAGAAGCTTGGGCATTTTTTCCAGAGTTTTTCATCAGAGCCAACAACGGCTCGCATGTAGTTCTCTTGGTTGACGGCCATTTGCACGGCGCGACGGATTTTGACGTCATTAAACGGCGCATGCAGGTGATTCAAGCGGAAAGAACCAATATTGCCAAGCGGGTCAGCGATATCAACTTCGATATTCCGATTGCGCTTGAGCAAAGGTACCAAGTCAGAAACAGGGCTTTCCCACCAATCGACTTCACCGTTCTGCAGCGCGGCTGAGGCAGTGGCTGGGTCAGGCATGATGATCCATTCAATACGATCGAAATTGATGACTTTGCCACCCGAATACCAGTTGGTAGGCTCATTGCGCGGCTGATAATCGTTAAAGCGTTCAAACACGGCCAGAGCGCCGGGTTTCCATTCGCTGCGGCCAAACTTCATTGGGCCAGAGCCGATGTACTCTTCGATTTGTTTGAACGGGTCAGTTTTAGCGATACGCTCGGGCATGATGAAACAGCACGGCGTACCGACTTTACCTAGCGCCAACATCATTTTTGGATACGGAGCAGAGAGCACCCATTTAAAGGTGTTGTCGTCTACCGCGACTAATTCTTTTTGCAGCGCCTTGAGCATCAAGCCCATGGGGTCACGTGCCGACCAGCGGGTAATACTGGCCACACAGTCAACCGCACGCACGGGCGCGCCGTCATGAAACTTTAAGCCAGAGCGTAATTTAAACGTCCATGTCAGGCCATCGCTGCTGACTTCTTCACTGTCGATCATCTGACGCTTGGGAATCAGCTTGTCGTCACAACCGTAAAGTGTGTCCCAAACCAATTGCGAAGCATTACGCACAACATACTGCGTGCCCCAAATTGGGTCAAAGTTGGCCAGGTTGGCCTGTGGCACAAACTTAAGTACCTTGCTCGACGACTGCGAAAATGCTGGTGCACCGATCACGCCGGTAGCGGCGAGACTCAAGCCGGCGGCGCCTTTCAACAAACCGCGACGATTGAAATCCATGTATGACCCCTTAGTAAGTGAAAACATCTCTCTTTAAAGCTTGCTTCATTCAAGCAAAAAACATGCCTGAAGATCAAGACCGATAAGGCTAAGTATTGTTTACCTTCTCTGTTCAACGACTAAACGAGTCTATCGCCTAGAATCCATAATAGCAATTTCTGTTTACCCTAAGCGATTGAAGGGGTATGTCTATATAAACATCGGAGAATCAACATGCGCGCCTTGACCAAATACTTAGTCCACACGGCCCTAGCAGCCACCGTGGGATTTGCCGTGGCTCCCCTGGCGGCTCTGGCGGCCTACCCCGATCAACCCATCAAGATCCTGATCCCCTTCACCCCAGGTGGCGGCACCGACTTTGTATCAAGAATGGTGGGCTTTAAACTGAGTGAGCTCACAGGCTGGCAGGTCGTGCTTGAGAACCGTCCGGGCGCAGGAGGAAACTTAGCCGTTGAGGCCGCTTCAAAAGCAGTCGCCGACGGGTACACCTTGGTAATGGGCCAGACCGACAACATGATGCTCGGGCCATGGCTATATACCAACCTCTCGTACGACAGCGTAAAAAGTTTTGCGCCCGTCATACAAATTTCAGTCACCCCGGCCGCCGTGGGCAGTGCCGCCAACTCGACAATCAAAACACCACAAGACTTGATTGCAAAAGGCAAGACCCCAGAAGGTTTGAAATGGTCGACAGCCGGTGCCGGCACGCTAGGACACCTCATTGGCGAGGATTTCAAAAAACGTACGAATGTCAATTTACTGCAGGTACCCTATAAAGGTGCATCGCCAGCCCTCACCGACGTGATGGGCGGGCAGGTCGATGTGTATATCGGCACACTCACCTCTTTAGTTCCCCTGGTCAAAAGTGGAAAACTCAATGCCGTCGCGGTCACAACAGCGCAACGCTCGGTCGACTTTCCTGAAATTCCCACACTCGACGAGAACGGCGCTAAAGGCACGGATTTCAGCATTTGGATGGGACTCTTCGCGCCCGTAGGCACCCCCGCTGACATCATCTCGACCCTAAACCGCGAAGTCAATCGCGTCTTGCAATCGCCAGACGTAGTGGCCAAACTAAAGTCAGGCGGTGTGGCTCCAGCGGGCGGCAGTTCGCAAGCCTTTGCGGACTTTGTCAAGACCGATTACGCCAAATGGGGTGACCTGGTCAAAGCTTCAGGTATCAAGCTCACGGATTAATCTCAGGCGCCTAGCGCGCCTTCGAGTTTATTTTGCGTAGCGAAGTAGTTCGGCGAAATCCTCTTCAAAGATTTCGCCGACTTCTTTATGAATCACTTTATTTTGCGCATCCAAAATCAATAGAATCGGAATGCCCCGCAGGCGACCGAGCGTGTTTTGAAGCGCCGGCGTCATCATGGCCGCTGCGAACGTGTAGCGGTTGTCGAGCATATATTGCTGAGCGGCCTCTGGCGTCTTATCAATTGAAAGCGTCAGAATATTCAGCGAACCCGCCGGCAGCCGTTTTACAAGATCTTGTAAATAAGTATTTTGTCTTTTGCAAAATGGGCACCATGACGCCCAAATTTGAATCAAGGTGTTTTTATTACTGTTCTGAGCAAGGCTAAAGACCGTGCCATCCAGCTTTTTAACGGAACCCAGCTCAAGTGTTTGACCGACCTCAATCGCGCCAACAGAGCCCATCCCAAACACCGTGAGCGCCACGCTAACAAGCATGGCACGCAGATAACCTCGCACAATTTTCAAATTGAACTCCTCAAAGACTTACGGCACCAAAGGCGCGCCCGACGGTGCAAGGCCAAATTTTGACAGCGCGTTCGCGCGTCGCTGCAGCCACCAACCCGAGGACTCATTCCAGTGTTTAAACTCGGCATCGGGCGCCAGTGCCTGCAAGGTGTGCAAGGGCCAAAAGGGGTCATAAAGCGCCTGACGACCAATTGCAATCAAGTCAGCCTGCCCCGACTGCACAACATCTTCGGCTTGCTGAGGATACAAGATCAAGCCCACGGCCATGCTTGGCACCTTGGCCGCGTTTTTGATTTGCTCAGCGTAGGGCACCTGATAACCCAAACCTTTAATCGAGTTTTGTACGGTGGGCGATCCATTGATGCCACCCGACGAGCAGTCAATGATATCGACCCCACGCTCAGCCAACAGAGGTGCGATGGCTAAAGAATCGGCCAGACTCCAGCCCTCTTTACCCGCCCCGTCTTCAATCGAAATTCTAAAAAAAAGCGGCTTATGACTGGGCCAGTTAGCACGAATCTCAGCCGTGACCTCAAGCGCGAATTTCATACGCCGACCCAAATCGCCACCGTAGGCATCTTGACGATTGTTGGTGACTGGGCTCAAAAAGCTTGAAATCAAATAACCATGCGCCCCATGAATTTCAACAATATCAAAGCCCGCCTTGTCGGCACGCGCAACGGCCTGACCAAATTTTTCGATTAACGCTTCAATTTCTGGAATCGTCAGGGCGTGCGGAACAGGAAACTCTGGGCCATAGGGCAAGTTTGACGGACCACGCGGCTGCCAGGGCGCCTCGCCGCGTGCCGCATCGGCAGCAGTCAACGGCCCACCACCTTCCCAAACGCGTTGACTTGAGGCTTTACGGCCAGAATGACCAATTTGAATCGCTGCAAGTGCACCTTGGGAATGAATAAAATCCGTCAGACGCTTCAAGCCGGGAATAAATTCGTCCGACCACAAACCTAAATCACCGTGCGTAATACGACCCGCAGATTCAACAGAAACCACCTCAGTCATCACGGTCCCAAAACCACCCAACGCAAACTTGCCGTAATGGGCAAGATGCCAATCCGTTGCAAAACCATTTTCAGCGCGATATTGCATCATGGGCGCAAGCACGAGCCGATTGGGAAGAGTCAAGCCACGCAACGTAATCGGCTGAAACAATAAAGGGGTGTCGGTTTTCATGGGTCAACGCTCAGTCTCAAAATTTTATTTATAGATCAATATGATGTTTTACTATATCAGGCGATGACCTAAACGCGCGCGCCGAACCTGATGACACCCTATCGCTTTGAACAACGCCTACTACATTGGCTGATTGCGGTCAGTCTGCTTCCATTATTCGCCCTTGGCCTTTGGATGACTGCGCGCGCGAGTGCAAACCTTTGGGATGATCAAACCAACTTACTTTACGGCTTGCACAAGGCCTTTGGTTTTGCCGTGTTACTGATGATGATGGCAAGGCTGGTGCTCAAGGCTTGCTTGGCTGCCCCACCATACCCGGCCAACATGTCATCGCGGCTCGCACTTGTTGCAAAACTGATGCACGGCCTTCTTTATATATTGCTTGTTGCGGTGCCGCTTCTCGGTTGGGCAGGTGTCACCGCCTATCCGGCACTTATCACGGTCGCGGGCCAGCACCTACCCGCAATGCCGCTGATCGTCCAAAACGAAGCCTTGGCCAAAAAGCTCTTTGCAGCACATGGCACGTTAGCGCTCGTACTCGGTGCCCTAATCATCGTGCATGTCTGCGCCGCACTTAAACATCTTTTCATCAATCGTGATGAAATTTTTGCGCGGATGTGGCCTGGTGCTGCATCAAAAAAACTAAGTAGCTCGCGCTTGAGCGATTTGCGTGATTAATAAGCCGATCAACAACAAAACAATCCCAAATAATCGCAGCCCACTAATCGGTTGCACCAACGAATCAAACAAACCAAAGTGGTTAATGAAACTCGAGCAAACGATCTGAGCCACCATGGCATACAAGACCATATTGGCAATGCCAAAACTTGGGGCAAGGCACGTCACGCTGATCACATAAAACGCAACGATGAGGCCCCCGGCAAAATCAATCGGTCTTGCCGCTCCTAGTTTTGATAGCGAAGGCAAGGCCCCCGTCAATAAGATTGCAGTAAGCAAGCACCCTAAAAAACCAACACCAAACAACACGACTGGCGCATGCAGAGGCTCGTCTAGCGTTTTACCTAAGCGAGCGTTCAAGACACCCATCAAAGGAATCAAGGCGCCTGCGGCGGCCGACCATACGGCATAGCGAATCGAACTCAACAGAATGCTCCGGATAAAAAACCACAGACCTCTTGAACCGCCACCTTACTTACACACCTACACGAGTGAATGCCTCGATTTTTTCTCGATGCTCAGCACAATGCCCAAACTGATCAAGCAAATAGTGGCGCGAAGCGAGTTCAAAATCTTCAAACTCAAACCCGGGCGCCACCACACAGCTTACAAAACTGAACGAAGTATAAGCCTCGGGCTGGGCGGCAAACCAGGTCCCTGCAGCAATTGTGTACTGAAAACAACCTGAATCGGCACCCAAGCGTTGCTGTTGAAGCAGCCCTGTTTTAGAAAAACTGTAGATCACAAGATCGCAGCCCGAGTGAAAAAACCAAGTTTCATCTGACCGGATTCGATGCCAGGCCGAAAAATCGCCTCCAGACAATAGATAAAAAATACTGGTGTAAGCCGACCGCTCGTGTGCCTCCCCAACCGTTCGCACGCGACAGTCCGCCCGATGCACTTCTTTATAAAACCCACCCTCGGGATGGCGCAGCAGGCCGTGCTGCTTGATTAAATGCTCGCACTGACTCAATTTTCTTGCCTTTGCCTTTTACTTTTATTAAATGACGCTTAAACTGCACGAGTGTAATCCTCCTTTAAAAATATTATAAAAATGCAGACATCCACTATCCTCCAAGCCATGGCACCCACAGGCACGCTACGTGCGGGCGTCTACACAGGTAATTTTTTATTGATTACTGGCAAAACCGCTGAAGGTGATCCAGACGGGGTTTCGCCCGATCTGTGTCGTGCAATCGCCGCGCGGCTTGGGGTACCGCTCAAATTAATCCCTTTTAAAAGTCAAGATGCATTAGTTGAGGCTGTAGGTACCGGCACTTGTGACCTCGGTTTTGTGGGTGCAGATCCAGACCGCGCTGAGAAGGTTACCTTTACTCCGCCGTACGTTGAAATCCAGGCCACCTACCTGGTACCAAATGCGTCAAATATCAAACATGCCAGCGAGGTAGATCGGCCAGGCGTGCGGATTGCGGTTCCCGCCCGCAGCGCTTATGGCCTCTGGCTCAATCGCAATATCACACAAGCGACATTGCTTGAGGCCGAGGGTTTTGATGCCACCATCGAACTTTTCACAAAAAATAAACTAGAGGCACTCGCTGGGCTCAGGGTTGGCCTTGAAGTCGACATCAAAAAAATTCCGGGCACACGTATTGTGGACGGTGAATTTTTTATGGTGCAACAGGGAGCCAGCACACGCAAGGGCGACGCAATCGCCGAAAAATTCATGTTCGACTTTATTGAGGACGCCAAAGCGTCCGGCATGGTTGCGCAATTCATTCAAAAACATCGCGTTCACGGCCTCGTTGTGGCGCCCCCGAGCAGTACCAAGCGCTACCTCTGAGCCGCGCAATCCGCCGCATCTGAAGGAAATAGATGTTCGCCGCAGATCAAATCATTTTGATATTATTTTGTCTAGCTGGCTTTGGCTTGCTCATATGCTTTTCGACTTTAGTAATCGGGCCGCAGAACGTCTCTCTTGGGCCGTTCTGGCAGATCAGCATCGTCGCATTTAGTGTCAGCTTCTTGCTCTTCGCTATCATTCCCTTTGTCGACCCACTGATCCAAACTGCAGCAAATTTTTTCACGCTGGTCTCATTCGCTTTTATCGCCCTGCTATTTCGATCGTGGCGCGTGCAACTCACGCGCAACCTAATCGTCTCAGTCTGGGCCAGTCTGGTGATATTCGCGATCCTTTACGAACATCTTCGACTTCAAAGCGATTACCAGGCTCGGGTTACTTACATGGGTTTTTTACTCATGCTTTTTTTGCTTTGGCAGAGTATTGAATTAACCCAAATCCTCCGCAAGCAACAATCGAGACTCTTTTGGGCGATCCTTCTTTTAACCGTGCTTCAAATGGGTACCATTGCGGGACGAACGATATCCCAGGCCTTAGAGGTCTCTGCGCTAGCGACGAGTATTTTGAGCGAAGATACGGCCCCGCGACTCTGGCGCTGGGCTTCCATCACCATAAATTGCCTAAGATTTTTCTTGATTGGTGCCTATTTTTTAGACAAAAAAATGGCCGAGCAACGAGCGCTGATCAACACGATTGCTTTAACTGAAGAACACCTGGCAACAGAGCTGCAAGACAAAGAGTCCTTGCGACAACTTCTTAGTGAGCGCGACGCATTGCTTAGCGCTTTGCTCGTTGCCCAGAAAACGGTTGAAGTCGGGACACTATTCAATCGATTCAGTCACCAGATCAAGAGGCTGTCTCATGTCATGCAATCATCGACGAGCTTGCTACACAAAGCACTCACCCTCTCAAAAGAGGTTGATACACGCCTACCAACGCAACTGATCGCCCGTATTCTCAGTGCAAATCAACGAGCCGCTAACATCATTGCCACATTACAAATTATTGTTTTGAAGACGCCCAGCTTACCAGAACGCCTTGACCTTTCGATTTACATAGAATCTAAAAAAACCCTCCTTTTAATGCTACTCGAGCAAAAAAATATTTCTTTCAACGTCCGGTATGATCAATTCAAATCCACTTATGTCTCTGTCAACCCTCAGGAGTTTGAGTCTGCGCTTGTCAATATTTTAAATCGAACTATTACAGCGTTCGACAGTTCACCCATCTTGGATAAACGTGTCTTATTTGAAATTAAATGTACCCAGACACACGCTCAATTAATCATCATGGACAACAGCGGCGAGGTGGCGCCTCGCGACCTGAACAGTCTGACCCCAGCGTTACCTTCAAATCAAAGCACGAATATGGATTTATGGCTAAGCCAACACGTCATCAAAAAGTACGGTGGACGAATCTGGTTCGCGAATCGCCGTGATTGGTCAAGCGTGCTTCTGATTGAACTGCCTCTTGCCTTAGGCGCACCCCACCATCCACACTCACAAGCATGAACAGGCAAACGCAAGATTTGGTTACTCGAGGTAAAAAATGTTCATAGCCGAGCAAATCATACTTGCACTTTTTTCAACCATGGGGGTTGGCCTCTTGCTCGCCCTCGATCCGCTCACGCGCGCTTCTGGCAAGCGGCCACGCGCAAAACTTTGGATGTATGGCGTCACGAGCTTTAGTCTTTGTTGGGCCCTATTTGCAGCAACGCCATGGCTACATCCCGTGGTCTTTCTCGTTGTCACTACGTTTGGCTTCGGCTCAGCGGCATTCACCGCTTTATTTTTTAGATCGATACATCGGGAAATTTCCCGACGCACGCAAATATTGACCCTATCTAGCGTGATCATTCTGGCGATCGCCGCAGAGAGTCTTCAAATACTAGACGCCCTCGATGTGAGATTGGCTTACCTCACGGCTGTCGTCGGGATCATGACACTTTGGCAGGCCCTTGAGCTCACAGAATCGCTGAGAAAATCGCCATCCGAACTACGAAAGATTTTAGTCGCAAACCTTGCCATCACCGTGCTAATGCTGGCCTTAATACTTGCTCGCGTTGTTTGGCATTTGTCCACAACATCCGCAGGCGACGCGACGCTATTCGACCAAGACCTTAATGCTCAAGCGATCCGTTGGCTCGTAACAATGCTAATCCTGATCCGTTACTTCTTAATGGCCACCTATTTGTTAACCCAAGAGCGAGAAGCTCACAGTCATGCCGTCAATACAGAATCAGCACAACGTTCGTCGCTCGTTGAAGATAGTCAAGACAAGGTGCAGCTACGACGGCTTCTTGATGAGCGCGAGCAATTGATTCAGGCTTTAGTGAACGCAAAAACAAAAGACGCTGAAACGGGATCGCTATCTATCGATCTCGTTCATGAGCTAAAACTTTTATTCGCCTCGATTGAGCGCGACAGAAATTCGCTGCAAACGCACTACGCAAGCGCATTGCAGCAATTGCCAGACTGGCCGTCATTGCTAACTGTCATGAATAGCGCGAATCAACAAGCAAGCGATATCATTAGCGCCTTAGAAAGTGTTCTTTTACACGCGCGCACAGCTTCTGAGCGGCTAAACCTGGCTACCTATATTCAAGCGCTCAAGCCAGTTTTTTTGCGGTTGATTGGATCTAAAGAGATCTCTATAGATATTCAACACGACCAGACTGTCGTCTGCGAGGCCACCATTCAACCCGCAGAGTTTCAACAAGCAATCGTCGGCCTGGTCAAGCGGGCGATTACCACCCACGACACCTCGACGCGCCCGGATAAACGTATTTTGATTGAAATCAAATGTATCCAGGCCCTCGTGCAGGTCAGGATCATGGATAATGGCGAGGAGTTAGGATTTGCACTTGCAAATGACTCGAGCGGCTGGCTCAATACAATCAAAGATACTGATGCAGGCGTATGTGTGAGCGAGTATCTTATTGAGAAGATGCGAGGCCGCATCTCGCTCGAGCGCACTCCGGGGTGGTCAACGACGTTTAAGATAGAACTCCCTCTAGCCACTTAAGGCGATCAAGATGCAATTGAGCCCGCTGAAAAGATTACTGTCATCCGTTGTCGAAAGCCTGGAGCCCCAAGAGTGAATAGTGAATCGGCACGTCATGCAAAGCCAGCTTGGTTGAACGCCTTTAAACTTTTTGATTTTTCTATATTAATCATACTGCTAGCAAACAGTATTCGGTTAAGCCTTATGGCGCATCCAATCGCGCTTGGCATCACGCTCAGCGCCGCGGGCTTACTCTTCGGTGATTTATGGTCACTGCATTTTCGACGTATCCCGATCTTGCATGATTATCTGCTACCGACAGTAATGCTGATCTTCTCTGTGCTGTCGATCTATTTTGTAGACTCGGCCGCCTTTATGTGGGTACTCGGTGCATTTCCATTCGTTTACATGCGACTTCGTGCAGGTGTAGCCCTCGTGCTCTGCGGGTTGACACTCACAGGCGCCCTCGTTTGCCTGATCTGGGAGTGGCAATTTAATTTCACCTTAACGCTACGCGCAGGTCTGGCAGGTACTTTAGTAATAATTATCCTGTACATTTTTTTTCAAACCTATAACAAACTGAACGACGAACTCACGCAAACGAACAAATTGTTCGACAGTATTCTGCAATCGATTAAACAAGGCGTGATCGTCATTGGTGCTGAGAATCGAATCACTGTCTTTAACAGTCAGGCTTGCGATTTACTCAACTTACCACCCTCACTCTTGAGCACCAAACCAACCTTGCCTGAGGTGGTTCAATTTCAGATAGAACGGGGTGATTTTATCGATCTCGGTGAGCTTGAACCTGAAGCGCGCGCCTACATCATATCGCGGGGCATCAACGTTGATGAGCACGTCAAACGCAACTACATACGCAAAGATCCGAGCGGCCGTTATATCGAAGTTCAGACCAACCCAATGCCCACAGGGGAAATTGTGCGCACCTATACGGATGTCTCTCCTTATGAGAATGCCAACAGAAAACTACAAGCCCTGTTCACCGAGCATCGGGCACTGAGTCAAATCCTTTTTCAAAAGACGCAAACTCAATTGCTTGACGCGATGTCAGCCTTAGCCTTAACGCGTGACAATGAATCGAGCCTACACCTCAAGCGCACAGCGGCCTATGTGCATTCGCTCGCCCGATCTTTGCATCACTTCGGGCGTTATCCCGAGCAGTTGTCAGAGGCGAAAATAGAACGCATCACGCAAGCAGTCTCGCTACACGATCTAGGAAAAATCGGGATCCCAGATCAAATATTGTTCAGCCCTTTTAAGCTAACCGAACAAGAGGCAGCCGTGCTGCAAAATCACACGACAATCGGCGCAAATATTCTACTGGTGGCTGCTGGCGCCGACGCCACTCCAAATGCGCTTTTTTATATCGCAGCAAATATAGCGGGTGCTCACCACGAACACTGGGACGGAAGCGGTTATCCGAAGAAGCTCCGGGGCATCGATATCCCCCTTGAAGCGCGGCTAATGGCCCTGGCCGATGCCTATGATTTACTCACGGCAGGACACACGCCAGAGGCCAACACCTTGACGCATGAGGCGGCATACGCCGAAATCGTCCGGCGTTCGGGCACACAATTCGATCCCGACGTGGTCGCCGCGTTCATACGGGCTGAGACCTCTTTTCGCACAGTTTCCTTAGAACTGCGCGACGGTACCTGCTAAGGATGCCGTCCATTTCATATTTTTTTTAGGCTTCATATGCAACAAGCAGAACAAATTCTTCTCTTGCTTTTCGCCTTCTTGAGCCTGGGCTCATTGTTAAGCTTTTCTCCTTTGTTGCTCGAACAAGAAAAAAGCTTCCTGAGTATCGACTGGATTCTGACGATCGCGCTCTATTCACTAAGTTGTTTCATCTTTACACTCGTACCGTCCACACACCTTGTCCTTCTTACCCCAGCCAATTTTTGCGTCATAGGATCCTACGCGTGTTGTGCCTTGCTATTTCGTTCGTGGCGCAAACCCATTAAGACTCCCCTCCGGATCCTGCTCTGGATTCTTTTAGTAATATTGGGTATTGTTTACGAAATCATTCGACAACATGGCACCTTTAATGATCGGGTGATCTTTGTCATGGCCGCGTTCTCTTTAGCCATGACTTGGCAACTGTATGAACTCGCCCGTCTCAGTTATGTCCGAGGGCTCACCGTTTTAAAGTTTATTTTTTTCTTTGTGCTGCTAGGCTTAATTCTCAACATCGTACGTGCTGTCTACACGGTCAACGCCGAACTCATCCCCAGCGGCAGTATTTTTAATGAGGAGATCTTTTCTCGAGCTATTCGGTGGGGGACACAAGTCATACTCATGTTGACTTTCTTGTTTATCGGAACATTTTATGTGCAACGCCAAGTATATATTCGACGCCAGCTGACCAGTTCAATATCGTCTAAAGATACGGCGCTCTTGCTCGAAGCTACAGAAAAAAGCCAGATTCGAGAACTGCTAACGGAGCGTGAAGCATTGATTCGTTCGTTAATCATAGCTAAAAAAACATCAGAAATGGGTGCGCTGTCTGAGGCGCTTGCGCATGAGCTCAGTCAACCACTCGCCGCGATGCGACTGAACGCAGAGTGCCTACAATTAGAACTGATGCACGCCGATCCCAATGTTCAACTTAGCCAAGAGTTAATCACACGAGTTTTAAGCGACAATACACGCGCCTCAAACATCATCCTCGCACTCAAACAAGTATTTTTAAATCCAGAGAGAAGTACTCAACGCATTGATCTATCGACGTTTATTCAATCGCTCGACAGCTTGTTTTTGCCCCTCGTAAAACAAGAAGAAATTAGCCTGGAAATTTTGCATGATCTTTCGGGCCCGTTCTTCGTCAACATCAATGTGCCAGAATTTCAACACGTTCTATTGAATCTAATCAATAACGCCATTCATGCCGTTTCTTGCACGGCACGTGATGCTCGACGTATTCAGATCGAACTAAGTAAAAAAAATGAACGTGTAAATTTGGCGGTACTAGATAATGGCCCCGGTAGCGACCCCAACTTGCAGGCAACCATCTTCAACCTGCTCAATACAAATAAATTTTCAGAAATGGGCTTAGGCTTATGGTTAAGCCAGCACATTGTCGAACGTCATCAAGGTCGCCTTTGGCTGGGTGAACGGCCTGGTTGGTCAACTGCGTTTATGATTGAGTTACCTTTTAGCGCATAGGATCCCACCATGAAAATGAATTTAACCGGAAAACGTGCCCTCATTGCCGGAGGCAGCAGAGGCATCGGTCTTGCGATTGCAGACGCTTTTGCCCAATCGGGTGCGGATGTATCAATCTGCGCGAGGACCGAAGGGCCTTTGCGCCAGGCAGAGGATTCACTAAAAAAACATGGGCATCAGGTACTTGCCTTGCCGTTTGACTTAGGCGATGCAAACGCGATTAAACAATGGGTAGAAGCTTCTGCTAAGGCCTTGGGCGGCGTTGATATTTTGGTCAACAATGCCTCAGGTTTTGGTCGCACTGACGACGAAGCGGGTTGGGCCGTTAGCGTTCAAATCGATTTAATGGCTACGGTGCGCGCCTGCCATGCCGCCATGCCTTATCTTGAAAAACAAGGCGGTAGCATCTTGCACATTTCGTCTATCTCGGGATTGGGTGCGAGTGTGCGCACACCTCCCTATGGCGCAATCAAAGCCGCGTTGATCGAGTACACCCAAACACAGGCACTTTCCTATGCCGGAAAAAAAATCCGTGTGAACTGTATCGCACCAGGTTCAATCTTTTTTGAAGGCGGCACCTGGGATCTTGCCAAACGCGACAAACCTGAGCTCTACGAACGCATTCTTGCGGGTATTCCAACCGGGCGTTTTGGTATCCCAGAAGAGGTCGCCACCGTTGCCACGTTTTTGGCAAGCGACCTCGCATCTTGGGTGACCGGACAAACCATTGCGGTCGATGGCGGTCAAAGTCTTTAGGCGCCAAGATCGACCAGCAGCTTCGACCTCTTTTTACAATAAGCGAAAACGTCATGACCGCTCTACTCACCGCCCGCTTAAATGGTCGAACAGCATTCATTAACGGTGGCGCAAGAGGTATTGGGCGTGCGAGCGCCCTGCGACTTGCGGCTGAGGGTGCAAAGGTATGGATTACAAGCCGTGATGAGAGCGCCGTGGCTGAGGCGATTGCCGAGGCTCGCGAGCACGGGCTCACGTTGAACGGATTGTCGATGGACTCTTCTGACGCAAACTCGATCCAACAGACTGTTGATCGTGTCTATGCAAGCGATGGTCGCCTGGATATCCTAGTCAACAACGCAGGCGGCTCTTTACAAACCCCAGCGTTATTCGAACAAGAGTCAGATGAAGACTGGAAACGCGTACTCGACCTCAACATTATGGGTACCGTCTGGGCGTGCCGCCGCGCCTTGCCTCTCATGAAAGCTGCGGGTCAAGGGCGCATTGTGAATGTCGGCTCAAAAGCTGGCCGTTTTAGCAGCCGCGTCGCCGGCGCGAATTACGCAGCCTCGAAGGGTGCGATTAGCGCCCTGACCCGCCAACTTGCTGCCGAATACGGCCCCAGCGGCATTACAGTTAATTGCGTGTGCCCGGGCTTGGTCATGACTGCCCGAACCAAGGCGCGCTGGGAAACGCGCAAGACCCCCCAAGAACGCGCCTTGTTGCTTGAAAGTATTCCCTTGCGTCGCCACGCAGAGCCGCAAGACGTTTCGGGTGCCATTGCTTTTTTAGCCTCAGACGACGCAGCCTTTATTACCGGGATTACACTTGACGTCAATGGCGGCGAAGTGATGGCGTAAGCAGACTTCTTGAGCCACTTCTTTTATTTTCACTGAATAGCGATTTCGCATGCATAACTTTCGTTTAGCCTACTTGCCGCTTTTAACCGCACTCGCGCTAGTTGGCTGCAGCTCAACCAACACACCCGACGTGGTGACCACAGCACCCGCACGGATGGCGCTTGGCGTGTTCGTGGGCGCTGACATGACCACGGCCAAGACTGCGATCATGAGCGCCTGCTCAAACAGTCGTTTACATATACAGACAACGACGACAGAAGTTTTATGCACCGCCAACGAAATTGATGCGCGGCGCGAGACAATGATTAACGCAATGATCAATAATGAGTGGGCGTTACGCTACAAAGACGTGATTAATTTTGCGTTAACCCCTGAGGGGAAAAACACGCGCGTCACCGCCAACCCTTACGTTCAATTCATCCTGCCAATGGGCATCATGTCTGAGCTACAAGTCAAGACGCGAAACTTGTTGGATGACGCCTCGTTTCAAAAAGCGCAACAGTTACTGAAGGCCGCAGGCGCCACTGAGTGATTCAAACAATGTCCGCACTGAATAATCCCCATCATCTTTCCGTTTTATTTGAAAAAAATCAGCAATGGGTTGATTCCATTCAGACGAGCGATCCAGATTTTTTCAAACGACTCGCCAATCAACAATCGCCTGAATATCTTTGGATCGGTTGCTCTGACTCGCGTGTGCCCGCCAATCAAATTACCGGGCTCGCACCGGGTGAAGTGTTTGTTCACCGAAATATTGCCAATGTAGTGGTACACACAGATTTGAACGCCCTATCGGTGATTCAGTTTGCGATCGATCAGCTTAAAGTCAAACATATTATTGTGGTTGGTCACTATGGGTGCGCTGGTGTACGCGCGGCAATCGAAAATATTCGCGTAGGTTTGGCAGATAACTGGATTCGACACGTCAAAGACGTGCACGACAAACATGGTTCTTATCTAGGGCGTGTCTTTAATCAGCAGCAGCGTCAAAACGACTTGTGCGAGCTTAACGTGATCGAGCAAGTTGTGAATGTATGCCAAACCACCAGCGTTCAAGATGCGTGGGCACGCCATCAAGCCGTCACTGTGCATGGCTGGGTGTACGGTCTTGAGGATGGGCGCGTGCGAGATATGGGGATCAGCATTGCAACCCCCGATGAGCTCGAGCAACGCTATCGATCGGTACTTGCCAAACGTTATACCGAACCAGGCTAACGCAAACTTGCACGTGGTACCAAACCGCCCAATAACATCCCAAATACACTCGCCGCTAAGCCCGCAAGCTGAGGCGGCATGGTCCCTTTAGGCGCTAAGATTTCACAGCTTATCCATGTCGCCAGACCAAAGAGTGCCGCCAATAAACCACCGAGGGAATTTGCTTTTGACCAATAGACGCCAAACGCAAGCGGCACAAAAGCAGCGACTAATGTCACCTTATAGGCATTTTCAACCATTTTAAAAATAGATAACTCTGAATTAATGGCAAAGGCGGTAACAACCACGGTAAAACAAAGTACCGTGATACGCATAATTTTTAAGAGTTGTTGATCGGATAAATGTTTGAACATTCCGCGCACGATGTTTTCAGCGAAGGTGACCGAGGGGGCTAACAGCGTCGCGCTCGCACAGCTTTTAATCGCCGAGAGCAAGGCACCAAAAAACAT
>JBAXLV010000005.1:0-17299 GCA_037134635.1 Alcaligenaceae bacterium | reverse complement strand
TGTGCGATGCGCCCACCCGTTGCGAGTCTGTTTGGTTGTGTGCGACTCATTTTGTGGCCTCGGTGCTACGCGCCGCTTTGATGCTGATGACCTCATGGGTCATGGTGTCACGCACCAGTTCAAGAATTTGTTTGCAGCCATGGTTGTGGTGCCACCACTCGCGATGCGGGCCTCTTGGATTATCACGTTCGTACACATACTGTTGCCAAGTAGGTTGGCTGGCATCAAGCGCAGGAATCTCTGTCGCCTCACGCACGTAGGTGAACTCAGATTGATCGCGTTTTCCGCAGAAGGGGCAGTTAAACAGTTGCATATGTTGGCCCGCCCTAGTGCCATTGCGGGGTCGGGCCCGCGCCTTTGTCGTCGATCACTTTGCCGCTGGCAAAGCGCTCGAGCGTGTGGCCTTGATTAAACGCGTGTGGCGCATCGTTTGCGATGGTGTGGGCGAAGACCCAACCTGACCCAGGCGTGGCTTTGAATCCGCCGTAGCACCAGCCGGCGTTTAAATACAAATTGTCGATGGGTGTTTTTGAAATGATGGGGCTGCCATCCATCGACATATCCATCACGCCACCCCATTGGCGTAGCATGCGCACACGAGACAAAATCGGAAACATTTGCAAGCCTGCCGTAACAGCTTCTTCAACAATAGGTAAATTCCCTTTTTGGCCGTAGCTTGGATAAAAGTCGAGGTCGCCCCCCATGACCAGTTCACCCTTGTCGGATTGGCTGATGTAGAAGTGCCCTGCGCCGTACGTGACGACGGTGTCGATGATGGGTTTGAGCGGCTCAGAAACAAAGGCCTGCAGCACATGCGTTTCGATCGGCAGTTTGAGGCCGGCCATGGCTGCGACGCGTCCGCTGTTGCCCGCAACTGCGATGCCAACGCGGCCTGCGCTTAGGCGACCGGTGGAAGTATCGACTCCGACAACTTTGTTGCCCTCTCGTACAAAACCTTGCACTTCGCAATTTTGAATAATGTCGACGCCAAGATTTGAGGCTGCACGCGCAAAACCCCAGGCGACGGCGTCGTGGCGTGCTGTGCCGCCGCGACGTTGGATCAAGCCCCCGATGATTGGAAAGCGCGGGGCTTCGGAGCAATCAAGGTGCGGAACGGTGCGCGTGATCTCTTCGCGGCTAAGCCACTCGCAGTCGATTCCGTTCAGGCGCATCCGATTGCCTCGACGAAATAGTGCATCGCGTTGCCCTTCGGTGTGGGCCAGGTTTAATACCCCGCGCGGGCTAAACATGACGTTGTAGTTCAGTTCTTGAGACAACTGATGCCACAATTTGAGCGACCACTCGTAAAAATGGGCGTTTTCATCCGGCATGTAGTTTGAGCGCACGATGGTGGTGTTGCGACCCGTGTTGCCCCCGCCGATCCAGCCCTTTTCAATAACCGCGACATTTTTGATGCCGTGATTTTTGGCAAGATAAAACGCCGTGGCCAAACCGTGCCCGCCACCGCCCACAATAATGACGTCGTAGTGTTTTTTAGGCTCGGGGTTACGCCATGCCATCGGCCAATCTTGGTGGCCTTTGACGGCTTGTTTGGCGAGCGAAAAAATGGAGTATTTCATTCCTCTACTGTGCCTTGTTGAGTGGGCGATGTCAATCAAAAACAAAGGTTTGTTTTAGGGATTGCTGCGCGTTACTGGCGAGGTTGAGTGCCTACAGGTAGACTTAGGTATATTAAAAAAAGAATTATCACCCAAGGAGACATTATGAAAAAAAGTATTTGGTTGTTTGCGGCGATCTTGGCCTTAGGCGCGACTGCGGTTCAGGCCCAGTGGAATCCCACCCGGCCGATTAAGCTAGTGGTGCCTTCCCGCCGGGTGGGGGCTCAGATGTAGCGGCACGTATGATCAGCGAGAGTGCGGCAAAAAAACTGGGGCAGCCCGTTGTCGTCGAAAACCGCACCGGCGCGGGTGGTGTGGTGGGTACCGATGCGGTTTTTCGGGCAGACCCTGACGGCTATACGCTGTTGCTAGGTAGCTCGGATGCGATGACGATTGCACCGCATTTGCAACCTGAACTGATTAAGTACAAGTCAGAAGAGTTTGTGGTTGTGGCGCTTGTAAATCAGTTTCCGACGGTGATGGTGGCGCGTTCGGGGCTTGCGGTCAAGAGCCTGGCCGACTTCATCGCCTTGGCTAAAACTGCCAAACTTTCGTACTCGTCGTGGGGAAACGGCAGTTTGGGCCACGTCAGCGGTGAGGCTTTTAAAGCGGCAGCCAAAATCGAACTCTTGAACGTACCTTATCAATGTGCCGCGCCCGCCGCCCAAGCGGTTTTAGGGGGGCAAGTCGACGTCATGTTTATGCCGGGCCCGTTGTGGATCTCGTTTAAAGATCGCTTGATCACCTTGGCATCTTCATCGCCCACGCGGTTTGAGAATGTGCCAACCCTGACTGAGCAAGGCGTGCCTGTGGTGGTTGAAGTGTGGCAGGCCATCGTTGCACCGCCCAAAACTCCACAGCCCGTGATCGACCGTTTGTACAAAGCTTTTTCTGAAGTGATGGCTGAGCCTGCTGTGAAGGCAAAGTTTGAATCGATGGGCAGTGTGCCCCTGTACTCAAGCCAAGCTGCGCTCGCGAGTTTTATTCAGACGGATTTGCCAAAGTGGAAAAAAATGCTGGCCGATTCAGATATCAAACCTGAAAAATAGGTCGGCTGCTGGTTTGGGTAGCAACGCGGTTTCTAGGGGCTTTACAGATTTTTGCTGTAAAGCCCAGTTAACATGAATGTGCTTATTTTTTGGAGCACGAAAATGCTAATGGCCTTATTAATCGCGGTGCACACTTTGTCAGCAGTCGTCTGGGTTGGGGGCATGTTTTTGATGCATTCATCGCTGCGACCGACTGCCGCGGTGGTGCTTGAGCCTCCCTTGCGCTTGCCTTTACTCTGTGGCGTGATGACTCGGTTTTTTATTTGGGTCAAGGCGTCGATCGCCTTGCTTTTTATTACAGGGATATGGCTTATTTCTTTGTACGGCAGCTTCGGTAAAGCCGGCTGGCATGTTCATTTAATGGCTCTTATTGCAGTGATTATGGCTACCATCTTTGGCATGATCTATGGTGGCCCGTTTAAACAGCTTAAAGTCGCAGTGGCGAGCAAAGACTGGCCGAAAGGCGGTGAGGCCATGGCCAGCATCCGCAAGCTCATCCTGATCAACCTGGCATTGGGTTTGATTACGGTTGCAGTGGGTGCGGGCGGCCGTTATCTGCCGCTTTAATTTACATGACCGCGCCAATCTGCCAAGGCACAAATTCACTTTGCCCGTAGCCATGGATTTCACTTTTTGTGCGCTCGCCCGAGGCGACTTGGATGATCAACTCAAAAATCTGTGCACCTTTTTCTGCGATTGACATGCCGTTATCAACGATCTCACCACAGTTGATATCGATGTCTTCGCTTTGACGTTTCCATAAGGCATTGTTCGTTGAAAGTTTGATCGAAGGGGTGGGTGCGCAGCCATAGGCCGAGCCTCGTCCCGTCGTAAAGCAAATCATGTTGGCCCCGCCCGCTACTTGCCCTGTGGCAGACACAGGGTCATAGCCTGGCGTATCCATATACACAAAGCCCTTGGCTGTTACCGGCTGCGCATATTCATACACAGCCTCAAGGCGCATCGTGCCGCCTTTGGCAACGGCCCCGAGCGACTTTTCTAGAATCGTGGTCAGGCCGCCCGCTTTATTGCCAGCTGAAGGGTTGTTATTCATTTCACCTTGATTGCGCGCACAATAATCTTCCCACCAATGAATACGCTCAATCAGTTTTTCGGCCACTGCCGGATTTGCGGCACGACGAGTGAGTAAATGTTCGGCGCCATAGATTTCAGGGGTTTCTGACAAAATCGCGGTGCCCCCGTTTTGCACGAGTAAGTCGACGGCAACACCAAGGGCTGGGTTAGCCGAGATGCCAGAATAACCATCTGAACCCCCGCACTGCAGGCCCAGCGTTAAGTGACTCACCGGTACGTCAGTGCGCGCCACTTTATTGGCATGGGGCAACATCTGTTGAATCAGTTCAACACCTTTACGTACCGTCTTTTGCGTGCCGCCGGTGTCTTGAATATTAAAGGTTTGAAATAGAGGATTTTCAGATAATTTCTCAGCACTTAATAGATCACTGATTTGATTGGTTTCACAACCCAGGCCTACCATCAACACACCACAGAAATTTGCATGTCGCGTGTAGCCCGACAAGGTGCGTCGTAAAACGTCAATGCCTTCGCCGGTGCTGCCCATGCCGCAGCCGCTACCCATCGTAAGTGCAACAACGCCGTCGACATTTGGAAATCCTGCTAACGCTTCGGGATGCGTTTCGCGATCAAAGTGGCTGGCGATTGCACGGGCCGCAGTCGCCGAACAGTTTACGCTCGTTAAGATTCCCAAATAATTACGTGTTGCGACACGGCCATCGGCGCGCACAATACCTTTAAAGGTGCGCGGAGTCACCACGTACTGGGTTGGCTTGGCGTCGACGCCAACCGCGTAGTCGCGACTAAAGGCGCCACCCTCAGCGCCAATGCTTAAGTTATGGATATGCACATGCGAACCCGGTTCGATGTCGGCGCTGGCAAAACCGATGATTTGGTTATAGCGGCGCACGGGATCACCTTGCTTGATTTTTTTTGTTGCCACTTTGTGACCAGGCGGCACCAGGCCTCGAATCGTCAGATCTTCAGAGGCAAGCTTGGTGCCTGAGATCAATTGGTGGCGTGCGATGACCACATCATCGTGCGGATGAAGACGAATAACTGGTTCCATACTGTTTCCTATTCTTTGACGGATCCGGTCATGCCGGATACGTAGTATTCAACGAAAAACGAGTAAATAAAGGCAACGGGCAGCGAGCCCAAGAGTGCGCCGGCCATGAGCGAGCCCCAATGATACACATCGCCCTCAACAAGTTCCGTGATCACACCCACGGGGACTGTTTTGATTTCAGACGAAGACACAAAGGTGAGTGCGTAAATGAATTCATTCCATGAAAGCGTAAAAGCGAAAATCCCAGCAGAAATTAATCCAGGCACCGCTAATGGCAATATGATTCGCGTCAAGATCTGCCAGCGCGTTGCGCCGTCAATCATCGCGCACTCTTCAAGTTCAAAGGGAATCGTTCTGAAGTAGCCCATCAGTAACCAGGTACAAAAGGGCACTAAAAAAGTAGGATAAGTCAGAATAAGTGCCATACGCGTATCGAACAGACCGTACTGATACACGATGCTCGCGAGCGGAATAAAAATAATGGATGGGGGCACAAGATAGGCAAAGAAAATCATCATCCCCACGACCTTTGAGCCCTTAAAGCGTAAGCGTTCAATTGCGTACGCTGCCAGCACCGAGGTAAAAAGCGAGATGAATGTTGCGCAGACCGATACGATCACCGTATTGAGCAACCATGCCGGATAGGACGTGTGAAACAGGAGTTTTTTAAAATGCGCGAGCGTTGGGTTAATCAGCCAAAATGGATTGCCCGCCTTTGCGAGCAATTCTTCGTTGGGCTTAAATGCCGTCATGCCCATCCAATAGAACGGAAACAGCAAAACGATGAGCATGATGCCCAGGGGAATGTAGACCGTCACCCATCGACGCGGCAGCGATACTAAAAAATCCATACCTTCACTATTTTTGTTGGCCACGGCCGGTTCCTAAAATTATTTATCTGAGCCTTGCTGCCAAGCGCGACGCTGTAAGCCGAAATAACTAAACATGATGGCGGCCAGTAACAACGGAACCATCATCGATGCAATCGCTGCGCCTTCACCCATCGAACCGCCGGGAATCGCGCGTTGGAAAGCCAGCGTCGCCATTAAGTGCGTGGCATTAAGTGGGCCACCACGTGTCAGCACATAAATCAGTTGAAAGTCAGTGAAGGTAAACAGCACTGAAAAAGTCATGACGACCGCGATGATGGGCGTCAACAAGGGCATCGTGATAAATCGAAACTGCTGCCAGGGGGTTGCACCGTCAATCGAAGAAGCTTCGTAGTAAGACGGTGAAATGGTTTGCAATCCGGCAAGCAATGAAATAGCAACAAAAGGGATGCCGCGCCAAACGTTCGCAATAATAGTTGACATGCGTGCCAGCCAAGGATCGCCTAAGAAGTCAATGTACGTATCGATGAGCCCCATCTTTACCAGCAACCAACTGACAACAGAAAATTGCGTGTCATAAATCCACCAGAATGCAATTGCGCTTAGCGCGGTTGGCACAATCCAAGGTAACAAAACGATTGCTCTAAAGAAAGACTGAAAGGGCAAGTTTTTATTTAAGATGATTGCAAGCCAGAGGCCTAGAAAAAACTTGGCGATACTCGCAACGATTGTGTAGAACAGTGTGTTGAAGACCGACAACATGAAGACACTATCTGTTACAAGATAGGTGAAATTTTCAAAGCCAATCCAAACGCCAGGTCGACCGACCTTGGCATCCGTAAAGCCGAGCCAGGTGCCAAGCACCAACGGATAGGCGAGTAGCCCGATCAGTAATAACGCCGCAGGTACCATAAACGCAATCCCTAACGCATGACGGTTAGATTGAAAGCGTTCAAGGAGCGAGATAGGTTTCATGGGCAGTTTTTAGAAAACCCCCAGTCGCCAGAGCGACCCGGGGTTAAGTGGTTAACGAACAGATCGATCAGCTCTTGTAGTAACGTTTCGCGCGATCGGCGGCGCGTTGCGCGGCTTCTTTAGGCGTTTTGTTACCACTTGCAGCTTCAGCGACCATGTCCAGTACGATGTAGTCGGCTAAGCAAGCAGCCGAGGCGGCCCCCAGTGGTCCAGAGTAACCGTGGTTGGTCACCATGGCGGGGATTTCACCGTAGGTTTTAGTTTTTGGATCTGACGTCCAAATGGGGTTTTGCGCGTAGGCTTTGAGTGTTTGTGCGCCGTAGCCGATCGATTTTTCGAGCCAAGGATTGTATTGCTCTGCCTCCATCAGCCAACGTGCGAGTTCGCGCGAGGCATTTGGAAACTTTGTGTGTGCAAACAGCATCATCTGGGTGATTTGTGCGAGCTCCATTGGACGGCCGACCGGGCCGACCGGGAAGCGCGCATGCTGAATGTCTTTCGCCATTTCTTGCATTTTGGCGTCTGGTGACATCTTGGCGGCATAATAAACAGAGATTCCATTGGCGGTGAGGCTGATTTGCCCGTCAAGAAACGCTTTGTTGTTATTCGGATCCTGCCAGGAAAGTGTGCCGGGTACGAATGTTTTATACAGCTGTGCAGCGTATTCAAGAGAGGCGATCGTTTCGGGTGAGTTGATGACGACATTGCCTTTTTCATCGACCATGCGTCCGCCATGTGACCAGAGTAGCCAATGCACCCAGTTATTGCCATCGCCAACGGCCTTGCCTAAGGCAAAACCAGCAGGTGTGCCTTTTTCTTTGAGATTTTGGCAGAGCTTTAGAAAGCCTGCTGTGTCTTTTGGAATGCTTTCAAAACCTGCGGCCTGTATTTGACTTTGACGGTACACCAACGCATTCGAGATGATGGCCCAAGGTACTGCAATCCATTTTTTGTTCAGCTGACCGTACTCTTGTGCAACGTTGTACCAGCCGCCATACTTATTGCCCAGGTAGGTGCAGAGTTCAGTCACGTCAAGCAATTTAGTCGGGTACTGAAATGGGTCATCAAACCAGCCCATAATGATGTCCGGGCCGCTGCCAACGTTTGCGGTCACAGCGGCTTTGGGTCGAATGTCCTCAAAGCCTTCGTTGTCGACACGCACTTCAACACCGGTCGCTTTTGTGAAGTTTGCGATATTGATCATAAATTGATCTTCATCACCTTGAACAAATCGTTTCCAACGTAGCACGCGTAACTTGGCGTCGGCTTCTGGCTTGTAGGACAAGGTGGGGGTTTGAGCCAACGCAAGCGGGCTAAAACTGCCAAGTGCACTGGCACCAGCAACAGCGGCACCTGTTCCGATAAACTCGCGGCGAGAAACATCTTTCATTTTTTATCTCCTAGATAAAATAAACGGGCAGTGATCTGCTCTGACATACAGTGGTGTAACTAAATATCAAACGAGAACTACGGTTGTTGCATACTTTTTAAAAGACTTAGCGAATAGACTTCATCACAAGTCCCGTTTTGGCATCAAATAAATGACACTGATCCACTGCGGGACGTAGGCGTAAAACTTGACCCGGTTTGATGTCGAGTCGATCGTGAAACACAATTGACATCGGCGTACCACTTAATTCGCCGGTAATAAATGTTTCTGCACCGGTGGGTTCAACCACATTGGCGATGACGGATAGTTGGCCTGCGCCATCAAGAATGAGGTGCTCAGGTCGCGTGCCAAATAAGGCTTCTTGCCCGTCTTGTCCGACAATATGTGTACGCACCACAATACGAATGCCGTCGCGTAATTCAATAGCCGTCTGGCCATTTTCGTGACGCAGTCGTCCAGGCAAAAGGTTCATGGCGGGCGAGCCAATAAAACCGGCAACAAAGGTATTGACTGGGTTTTCATACAAGTCGATCGGCCCACCAATCTGTTCGACGATGCCATCTCGCATGACAACAATTTGATCGCCCATGGTCATAGCTTCAATTTGATCGTGCGTGACATAAACCGAGGTGGTCTTCAAGCGCTGATGAAGGGCTTTAATTTCTGTGCGCATCTGAACGCGCAATTTGGCGTCTAGGTTCGAGAGCGGTTCATCAAACAAAAAGACTTGTGGATCACGCACGATTGCTCGACCCATGGCCACACGTTGGCGTTGTCCGCCAGACAGTTGACGGGGATAGCGTTCAAGCAACTCAGTCAGGCCTAGAATTTCAGCGGCGCGTTGTACGCGCATTTCACGATCCTCTTTGCTGGCTTTGGCGAGCATTAACGAAAATGCCATGTTGTCACGCACAGTCATGTGCGGATAAAGCGCATAGTTTTGAAACACCATGGCGATGTCGCGTTCTTTGGGTTGCATCGTATTGACGCACTTGTCGCCAATATAGATTTCACCCGCGGTCACTTCTTCAAGCCCCGCCAGCATCCTAAGCAAGGTTGACTTACCGCAGCCCGAGGGTCCGACCAGTACGGTGAAAGAGCCTTCAGCAATTTCAATGTCGACACCATGCAAAATTTCGGTATCTTGAAACGATTTTTTAACGCCACGTAGGGACACGCTAGCCATTAACGGGCTCCTTTGGTGACGATGTAGTCAGGCTTGCCACGTTGGGCAAAGGTGATGATATTTTGCGCGGCTTTGCTTCGCAATTCAATTTCAGCCTCTTTTGAAAAGAAGGCTGCGTGAGGCGTCAAGATCGTGCGCGGGTGTTGCACCAAAGGATGGTCGCCCGGAGGTTCTTGCGGCAAGACGTCGAGGGCGAGACCTGAAAGTTGCCCTGAATTTAACGCGGCCAGTGCATCATCAACATTGACGAGGCCGCCACGTGCTGTATTGACGATATAGCTTCCTGGTTTCATTAAGTTTAAGACGCTGCTGTTGATAATATTGCGCGTCTCATCATTCAGGGGCGTATGCACAGAAATGACGTCGGCGGTTGAGAAGAGTTCTTCCATGCTTACTCGCTGCACGTAAGGTGGCACGTCGTAGGCCATGATGTGCGGGTCGCAGGCAATCACTTTGCCATAGGTTTCGCGCGCAAGGTGCGCAAAGCGACGGCCGATACGGCCTAAGCCCAGCACGCCGACGGTCATATTTGATGGGCGCTTGAGCACTCCCGGTGTCAGATAATGCCATTTGCCTGCGCGTACATCGCGGTCATAGAAAGAGATGTGGCGGGTTAGATTTAAGGCCATTGCAAAAGCATGGCTGGCGACTTCATGCACGCCATAATCCGGCGAATTGCCGACCCATACACCGCAAGCTTGTGCATCATCGGTGTTAATGGTGTCAAACCCTGCGCCATAGCGACTAACAATTTTTAAACCAGGTAGGGCTTCAAAGACTTTGCGATTAGCCGGCGCATATTGAAGCAAAAAAGCATCAACCCCTTTACCCGCTGCGATTAATTCTTCCTCGGTTTTACATTGTGCAGTGGTCACCGTTAATCCAGCCTGGCGAAACATTCCAAGCTCGAGTTCAACATCCGGAAAGTCGAAATCAGTGATTAATACTTTCATAAAACGGTCTGCCCTTGGCTATATTGGATCTGCACGACCCACTTGTCGTCATCGTTTGTTTGACTGCGAGGGGAAAGGATATTATGGTTAAACCCTTAGAGCAATTGGTCTGACCAATTTTTCTGCAAAAGACGGGAAAACCCTTAACGATTCGAGGCAAACGACATGTCCAAACCAGCCCAATACGATTTTTCTGGCAAGCACGCAGTCATTACAGGCGGGGCAGCCGGTATCGGCGAGGCCTGTGCGGCGCGATTGATCGGTGGTGGCGCAAAGGTCACGATCTGGGATCGCGATGCAAAAAGCTTAAAGGACGCGCAGGCGCGTTTAGGTGCGTCCGCCAATGGCGTGCAGGTGGATGTGTCTGACGAGCAGTCGGTCGCACAAGCGCTGAAAGCGACTCTGGCTTTTGGTGCCTCAATTGATATCTTAGTCAACAGTGCCGGGATCACAGGGCCCAATGTGACAGTAATCGACTATCCAGTTGACGAGTGGAACCGTGTGTTTGACATCAATGTGCGCGGCACATTTTTGACTTGTCGCGCCATTGCACCGCTGATGAAACTGGCCAACGGTGGCAAGGGCTATGGACGGATTGTCAACATCGCTTCAGTCGCAGGCAAAGAAGGTAACCCCAACGCTTCAGCGTATAGCGCGTCCAAAGCTGCGGTCATGGGGTTGACCAAATCTCTCGGCAAAGAGCTGGCCAGTACCGAGATCAAGGTGAACTGTATTACCCCAGCCGCGGTGAAGACTGGCATGTTTGCGCAGATGACCCAACAGCATATCGACTTTATGTTGTCAAAAATCCCGATGAATCGTTTCGGTGAAGTGCAAGAGATCGCCAATTTGGTTGCATGGTTGTCGTCAGATGAAGTGAGCTTTTCGACGGGTGCAGTGTTTGATATTTCTGGTGGTCGCGCAACGTATTAACAAAAGAGATTTTGATGAATCAAGTCGTTGCAGCCCGTGCTGCTTATTCAAGTGTGGCACTGGTGCAGTGGGCTACGCAGTTGTTAATCAAGGCCGGACTTGATGCGCAGATGTCACAGGTGGTGGCCCAAACGCTGGTCGAGGGCGACTTGCTGGGTCACGACACGCACGGCCTGGCGCTTTTGCCTGGCTATCTGAAAGATGTTGAGGCGGGTGGCATGACGCGTCAGGGCGATTATCGCGTGGTCAGCGCGAAGCCTGCGGTGCAGTTATGGGATGGAATGCGTTTGCCCGGCCCGTGGTTAATCGAGCGCGGTCTTGATGTGTTGATCCCGCTCGCAAAAGAAATGGGTGTGGCTTCTCTTGCCATTCGACGTAGCCACCATATCGCGTGTTTGGCGGTGTATTTGATGCGTGCCGCGCGCGAAGGCATGCTGATGGTGCTGGCGAGTTCTGATCCCAACGTCGCGAGCGTCGCACCGTTTGGCGGCACTCGGGCGGTGTTCACGCCGAATCCCATTGCGATGGGGTTCCCGTGTTCGCACGGCGACGTCTTGATCGATATTTCGGCCTCAATCACGACCAACGGCATGAGTAATCGCAAAGCCGCATCAGGTGAAAAATTTTCTGAAGAGTGGTTGCTCGATGCGCAAGGGTTGCCCTCCAATGATCCCAGTGTGTTTAGTCAAACGCCACCCGGAACAATCTTGCCGATTGGCGGGCTTTCTTATGGCCACAAAGGCTTTGGTCTTGGCTTGATGGTTGAAGCGCTGACGGGCGGTCTGTCAGGGTTTGGACGGGCAGATCCCAAAGAAGGCTGGGGCGCCACCATCAACATTACCCTGTACGATCCCGAGGCGTTTGGTGGAAAAAAAGATTTTTTAAGACAGATGGACCAGCTAGCGGATTCTTGTTTGAGTAATCCGCCGCGTCCTGGGGTATCAAAGGTACGCTTGCCGGGGCATGCAGGCTTGGCTGCACGTGCGCAGCAACTCAGTTCGGGTGTCACACTTCATCCGGCGATTTTGCCTGGCTTGGCTGCTTTTGCAGGCCGTTTTGGTTTACCTGCGCCTGAGGCACTGGCTGACTGAGCAGATGGGTTTAGTTCACGATTAGGTTCTGTGCTTTTCAGCCAGCTGACTGAGAACCGCTTATAGGCGCGTTCCATATGATGCCGCATCGCTTGTCGTGCACGTTCTGCGTCTTGCGCTTTGACCGCGCGAAGCACCGCGCGATGCTCTTTGATCGCTTGATCCCAGGTCGCCTTGGTATCAAAGTAATTAGATAGCCTAGAAAAAAGCACGCCCATGCGCGCATCAAACATTTGTTCGACCAAGCTCGCTAAAACCTGATTGCCCGTGGCGCGTGCGAGCACTGCATGAAATTCCCGATCTGCGCTCAGGGGGTTTCGTTGGTTGTCCGCTTGCGAAACCATATTGTTCAGCGACTGTTCGAGCTCATGTAAGTGAGTGGCGCTACGGCTGATTGCAGCCTGAGCCGCGATTTCAGACTCAATCAGCGAGCGTGCCTGAATCAATTCAAACGGTGCGAAGTCTTTTACGGGCTTTTGTTCGTGTTTTTTACGCTGATCGGGTTTGCAAACATAGACCCCCGAGCCCATCTTGATTTGTACCAGGCCCATCACCTCAAGTGCAATCAAGGCCTCGCGCACTGAAGGGCGAGACACTTTGAATTGCTCGGCGAGATCGCGTTCTGAGGGCAAACGGCTATTGACGGCAAATTCGCCAGCCTGAATCAGCTGCAAGACTTGATCCGCAATTTGTTGGTAGACGCGGCGCGTGTCGGTAGTTTGAGTCGTCATGATTTCATTTTGACACGAAAACTGGTAAATTGGTCAAGCCAATTTGGCCACATCATTCGGGATAACAAGTATGCGTTTGCAAGGAAAAACAATCTTGGTTACAGCGGCCGGACAAGGAATTGGTCGCGCTTGCACCCTCGCGATGGCACGCGAAGGCGCAACGGTTTGGGCCACCGACCTCAAGGCTGATCTTCTCAAGTCGTACGAAGGCGTGCCAAATATCAAGACGCATACCCTGGATGTCTTAAATACAAACGAGGTGAATGCTTTTGCTAAAAAACTTGGAAAAATCGATGTCTTGTTTAATTGCGCGGGCTTCGTGCATCAAGGCGACATTATGCAAGTGAGTGAAGCCGACTGGGATTTCAGTATGGATTTGAATGTCAAATCTATGTACCGTACGATCCGCGCTTTTTTGCCTGACATGCTCGAGCAAGGCAAGGGCAGTGTGATCAACATGGCCTCGGCGGCTTCAAACATTAAGGGTGCTCCAAATCGTGTGATTTACGGTGCCTCAAAAGCTGCTGTGATAGGGTTGACCCGTGCTTTGGCTGCAGACTATGTTGCCAAGGGCGTGCGCTTCAATGCGATTTGTCCAGGCACCATCGAGTCGCCTTCGCTTGGCTATCGAATTCAGGCTGTCTCTAGTCAAACAGGTAAGTCAGTTGCCGAAGCGCGCGAAATGTTTGTGGCGCGTCAACCCATTGGCCGGATCGGCAAGCCCGAAGAGATCGCGCATTTGGCGGTTTATTTGGCTTCGGATGAATCGGCCTTTACTACCGGTACCTCACAAATTATTGATGGTGGTTGGTCTCTGTAAGTTTTTATTTTCGATTTAACTTTTTTCAACACGAAGGAAACTGAATGAAACTCGTACGCTACGGTGCCAAGGGTAAAGAAAAGCCAGGCTTAATTGATAAAGAGGGCAAACTGCGCGATTTGTCGGGCGTGATCTCTGACATCACCAATGATCAATTGTCGGCTGCAGCACTGAAGAAACTCGCCAAGATCAAGACCAGCACCTTGCCCTTAGTGAAGGGCAAGCCACGTTATGGTGTGCCCATTGCCAATATGGGTAAGTTTTTGGCGATTGGCCTGAACTATTCAGACCACGCTGCTGAAGCTGGCATGCCAATTCCAAAAGAGCCCATCATGTTTTACAAGGCCGACACCAGTTTGACCGGCCCCAACGACAACGTGATGTTGCCCAAAGGTTCAAAGAAATCTGATTGGGAAGTTGAGCTTGGTATCGTGATCGGCAAGAAAGCGCGTTACGTCAGCAAAAAAGATGCGCTTAAACACGTGGCAGGTTATTGCGTGGTCAATGACGTTTCAGAGCGCGAATATCAGATCGAGCGTGGCGGCACCTGGGATAAGGGCAAAGGCTGCGATACGTTCGGCCCCGTCGGACCATGGTTGGTGACAACGGATGAAATCAAAGATCCACAAAAGCTGGACATGTGGCTTGATGTAAACGGTAAGCGTTTTCAAACCGGCAGCACCAAGACCATGATTTTTGATGCGGCCACAATCATTAGTTACGTCAGCGAATTTACGACCCTGATGCCCGGCGACATTATCACGACCGGTACACCTCCAGGCGTGGGTATGGGTGTCAAGCCTAAGCCTCGCTTCTTGAAGGCTGGCGATGTGATGACCTTGGGCATTGCTGGCTTAGGACAGCAAACGCAAAAGGTTGTTGCCTTTAAAAAGTAAGTGACTTCATCCGCGAAATTAAAGAGGAAGCTTGAATGGCTAAGTCAGACAAAAGTAAAAAATCGGCCGTACCGAGCCGTTCAAGTCAATGGTTCTCGCGTAATGATATTTACGGGTTCATCTATCGCAGTTGGACAAAAAATCGTGGGATTCCTCACGATCAGTTCGATGGGCGACCCGTGATTGGTATTTGTAATACGTGGTCAGAGCTCACGCCGTGCAACTCGCATTTCAGGTTGCTAGCCGATCAGGTGCGTCAAGGGGTGCTTGAAGCCGGTGGCTTTCCGCTAGAGTTTCCAGTGACTTCAATTGGTGAAACGCTTGTGCGCCCCACCGCGATGTTGTTGCGTAACCTCGCAAGTATGGATGTCGAAGAAACCATCCGTGCCAATCCGCTTGATGGGGTGGTGCTGTTGTTTGGCTGCGATAAAACGACCCCCTCGCTGTTGATGGGTGCAGCAAGTGTCAATATTCCGACCATTGGTGTGTCGGGTGGGCCGATGCTCAATGGTAAATATCGCGGCACGGATATCGGCTCTGGCACCAATACTTGGTCAATGTCAGAAGACGTGCGCGCAGGTAAGATGACACTCGACGAGTTTCATGAGGCTGAGTCCTGCATGCATCGTTCGCACGGACATTGCATGGTGATGGGTACGGCATCAACGATGGCTAGCATGGTTGAGTCGTTAGGCGTGGCCTTGCCCGGTAACGCAGCTTATCCGGCTGTCGATGCGCGCCGCAATGTATTGGCTCGCGAATCGGGTCGCCGCATTGTGCAAATGGTCAAAGATAATCTGACACTCGATAAAATTTTGACGCGTCAGGCCTTTGAAAATGCGATTCGCACTAATGCCGCAATCGGTGGTTCAACCAATGCCGTGATTCATTTAATCGCCATTGCTCGACGCATTGGTGTCAAGCTTGATATTGATGATTGGGATAAGTTCGGGCGTGATGTGCATACGCTGTTGAATTTGATGCCCAGTGGCAAGTATCTGATGGAAGATTTCTGCTATGCCGGTGGTTTGCCAGTGGTGTTACGCACGTTGGGCGAGCAGGGCCTGTTGAATAAAAAGGCGCTGACCGTGAATGGCAATTCGCTTTGGGATAATGTCAAGAAAGCTGAGTGCTATAACCGCGACGTGATCACGACCTTTGAAAAGCCGTTTAAAAAGAATACGGGTATTGCCGTGTTGCGCGGCAATTTGTGCCCAGACGGCGCGATCATTAAACCCTCGGCAGCAACTAAAAAACTATTGAAGCATCGCGGCCGTGCCGTGGTGTTTGAAAACATCGAAGATTTTCATAAGCGCATCGATAGCCCTAAATTAGATATCGACGAAACCTGCATCATGGTGCTTAAAAACTGCGGTCCCAAAGGGTATCCAGGCATGGCTGAAGTCGGCAATATGCCGCTGCCACCTAAGATTCTTAAAAAAGGCATCACCGATATGATCCGCATCTCGGACGCGCGCATGAGTGGCACCGCTTATGGCACTGTCATTTTGCATGTGGCCCCAGAAGCGGCTGCGGGCGGGCCCTTAGCGTTGGTTGAAAATGGCGACATGATCGAACTTGACGTGGCCAAACGTCGTTTGCATTTGGATGTCAGTGACGAAATTTTGGCGGCGCGCAAGCTTAAATGGAAAGCCCCCGAACCACCGATGAATCGAGGCTATTACAAGTTGTATGTAGATCATGTGAACCAAGCCAACGATGGCGTTGACTTGGATTTCTTAGTCGGTAACAGCGGCAGCGCTGTGCCGCGCGACAACCACTAAAACTTAGCGCGTAGCGCTGCCGCGCAGAGTTCGGCAGCGGTGTTGGCTTCGTCGATGATGCGCCCCATGGTGATGAAGCCGTGGATTTGGCGCTCGAAACAAACGTACTGAGTGGGTACGCCCGCCCTCGTTAACTTGTCGGCATAGTCAGCACCTTCGTCGCGTAGCGGATCGAAGCCCGCAGTCATCACGAAGGCGGGTGCTAAGCCCGAGTGATCTTTGGCAAGCATGGGTGCTCCACGCCAATCGTTGCGCATCCAGGTTTCTGGCATATACGCACCGTAGTAATAATTCATAGAGTCCCTGGTCAGCATATAGCCCTGGCCATTGGTGCGCATCGATTCACGCTCTGAGCTGGGGTCGGTGACTGGGTAGATCAGTAGCTGCAATACTGGCTTAAAACTATTGTCTGCCTTTAAAGACAGCGCCACCACTGCCGCGAGATGGCCGCCTGCACTATCCCCACCCACGGCGATACGCGCTGGATCAACCTTCAGCGTGGCGGCATTGGCGTGTACCCACTTGGTGGCAGCCACACAATCGTCAGAGGCAGCCGGAAACACATTTTCAGGGGCCAGTCGATAGTGCACTGAAAATACTGCACAGCGTGCCAGATTTGAAAGTGTGCGGCACAGCACGTCATGGGTATCGATATCACCAATCACATGACCACCACCGTGGTAGTAAACAAGCGCTGGTAATACCGTTGAAGCCACACTGCCTTTGGGACGATCACCACGCACTGTAATTTTGCCGGCTGGGCCCGGGATATCGGTGTCAACGCTTGAGGCGACTTCAGGTGCCTCGGGTTGGCTAAAAAAACGCCGTTGCACGTAGGCTTCGCGCGCTTGAGTCGCCGTTAGTGTGTGTACCGGTGGAATCCCTTTTTCGATCATCAAATCAATCAGGGCTTTGGCTTGTGGATCTAGCATGATGTG
>JBAXLV010000004.1:0-18268 GCA_037134635.1 Alcaligenaceae bacterium | reverse complement strand
GACTAGGGTCGAGCTGCTGCCGCGCCCCGTCAATCAGGCTATCTTTGCCAGCCCCACTGGGGCCGACAATAAAAAAGAAGCTGCCGGTTGCCACTCAGCGCTCGCCTATTCGTCGAGGCCAATATCGACTGCAGGTGCAGCTTGAGTGATTTTGCTGGTTGAAATGTAATCCACGCCGGTCAAGGCAACGTTACGAATGGTAGCGATGCTGATTCCGCCAGAGGCCTCGATTTTTGCGCGACCATTGACGTACTTGACGGCCGTGGTCATGTCTGCAATCGACATGTTGTCAAGCATGATGACATCCGCACCAGCAGCAAGTGCTTCTTCGACTTGTTCAAAGCGATCGCATTCGACCTCAATTTTGGTGAGAACCGGTAGCTTGAGCCTCGCGCGTGCCACAGCTTTGCTGATGCTGCCCGCGACGGCGATGTGGTTGTCTTTTAGCATCACGCCGTTATCGAGCCCGAGGCGGTGATTGAGGCCACCACCGCAAGCGACGGCGTGCTTTTCAAGCATCCGCAGACCTGGCGTCGTTTTGCGGGTATCAATCAAACGTGCGCCGGTGCCGGCAAGTTCAGTGTTGTAGCGCGCTGTTTCAGTGGCGATACCGCACATGCGCTGCAAAATATTCAGGGCAGGGCGCTCAGCGGTCAAAATACTGCGCGCCGGACCCGACACGGTCAAAATTTTGACGCCTTTCTCGACGCGATCACCGTCTTTAACAAGCTTGGTGACTTTCAGCCCAGCGTCGTAGCGCGTAAAGATTCGAGCTGCAACATCAAGGCCCGCAATATACATAGGTTCGCGAGCGTTCATATGAAAAGTCCCGATGGCCTCTTCATCAATCATGAGCTGCGCAGTGAGGTCACACGAGCCGATATCTTCGGTCAGCCAAAGATCGATTAAACGATCGGTCTGAAAAATGTCATACATCTTGGGTGACCTCGCAAGTGGTGGATAAAGGCGGGAGAAAACATAAAATGTAGCGTTTGCTACATTTTCATGCTAATTTAAATCCGCCATTTATGCAAGGGCAAAATAAATCTTTGCGTGTTTTGTGCGGATTTCGTGCGAGTTATTTGAGGCGTTTGATGTTTTAAAACAGGTGCTTAGCGCATCTGCGTGCCACCGTTCACATCCATAATGGCGCCCGAGATAAAACTCGCCGCGGGCGAGCACAGATAGGTCAGCATGCTCGCGATTTCTTCCGGTTCGCCCATGCGTTGCATGGGGTATTCACTTCCGTTATAACCGTGACCGCTGGTCATGCCCGTATCAATCGGGCCCGGTGCGACGGCATTGATACAAACGTGGTGCGGCGCTGCGCGTTGCGCAAACCAGCGTACCAAGGCATGAACGCCACCCTTTGAGGCGCTGTAGTGCGGTCCGGCCCGCAAGCCGCCGGTCCAGCCTGCGATCGAGCCGCATAGCGCGATGCGACCATGCTTGCGCTCGATCATCCCCGGCAAGACGGCACGCACCAAATTAATGGGCCCCAGAACATTGACCTGCATGACGCGCATAAAGGCCGTCTCGTTCCAGTCGGGGGCGAGCCAATCGTCGTCATAAGGGCAGATTCCTGCGGTGTCAGCCAACGCGGTAAACGGCTTGTGTCGACGCACGAGGCTCTCAACGGCTTCGCGCTGTGTAACATCGCACGTCTCGACTGCAACTGACCCCTTCAGCGTTTGTGCAAGCGCTTCGAGTTTGCTGATCGGACCGATGTCCGTTAAAACGAGTGACGCACCAAGTTGACTGCAAAGTCGAGCGGTTGCACTGCCGATGCCGCCGGCAGCACCCGTAATCCACAAGTGGGTGCCGTTCATGTCAAAAGCCTGTAAGGCGTTGGTTTTTGAAAGATGCACAGCGAGCCCCTTGAAGTTAAACCGATAAATACCGTTGTTTGATATCGGCGTTGTCGTTGAGTTCGTGGATCGTGCCGCAAAACACATCGGTCCCTTTGTCGATGACCACTGCCCGATCTGCTAAGCCCAGACAAAAATGCAAATTTTGTTCGGCAAGTACGATTGTTTTTCCGAGCTTGTGCAAGGTCTCAATCAAATCACCAATCTTTTGAACCATGATCGGTGCCAAGCCTTCACTGGGTTCGTCTAACAACAACACATCCGGGTTGCCCATGAGTGCGCGGCCCACCGTTAACATTTGTTGTTCGCCGCCTGATAACTGCCCACCTAAACGATCTTTCAGTGGTGCCAGAAGCGGCAGAGTGTCGTAGACGCGCTCAAGGCTCCAGTCGTCTTCTCCGTTCGCGCCACGCTTGATCGCAATGCTTAAGTTGTCATCCACGCTGAGATCTGGAAAGATCTGTCGATCTTCTGGCACATAGCCAATCCCTGCTCTGGCAATCAGGTGGGCAGAACGGCCTGTGATGAGTTTGCCATGTAGTTCAACACTTCCCTGTTTGGTCGGATTCACACCTGCAATGGTTTTCATAGTGGTGCTTTTGCCGGCACCGTTACGCCCAAGCAAGGCGAGCGTCTCGCCACGCTTGACGTCAAACGACAGCTTGAAGAGCGCCTGGCTCGAACCATAAAAGACATCAATGTCTTGAACTTTCAGCACGTGATCGTTCATGCGTGCACCTCACGGGGTTTGCCTAAGTAGGCCTCAATCACAGCCGGATTATTGCGAATTTGCTCTGGATTACCTTCGGCTAATACCTTGCCATAAGACAAGACATGAATGTGTTGCGATACCCTAAAAACAATCTCCATGTCGTGTTCAATCAGCACGACGGTAAGCCCGCCTTTTTTCCAGAGACCGTACACGGTCTCGATCATCTGCTCGCGTTCTTCTGGGCCCATGCCAGCGACGGGCTCATCCAATAACAGAACCTTAGGCTTAAGCACTAACGCCAAGGCCATGTCCAGGAGCTTTTGATCGCCGTGCGACAAGTTGCCACTGATCAAATGCGCCTTGGTGTGTAAACCCAGTTGCTCCATGACTTCGAAGGCGCGATCACGGGTTTGTGCAAGTGGAAACCGACCGTGCATTTGTGCGGACCGACCAAGCGGTGACATCAATGCACCACGCAACGACTCTTCAACCGTAAGCGTTTTAAAGAGCTTAGCCACCTGAAACGCTCGGCCAATGCCCTTATGCACAATCACGCTGCTAGGTAGACCAACAATATCCTCACCGTCGAGCAAAATACGACCAGAATCTGGCTTTAGCGCACCTGAAATTAAATTAAAGAATGTGGTTTTTCCGGCGCCATTCGGGCCAATCACCGCAGTCAGTGATTCGGTTTTGAAATGAATCGAGACATCAGACGTTGCCACAACGCCACCAAAAGCCTTGCAAAGATTTTCGATCTTAAGCATTAGCGGTCTCCGGGTGTTGAGACGGTTGGCGCAGGCGGCACGCCACCGTATGTTTGCCAGGTCGATCCCGCTAACCAGCCGGCATCGACGGGCAAGTTGATACCGGTGATGGCGCGAGCGGCAGGTGACAATAAGAACCCTACTGAGTCTGCAACTTCGTCGGGGGTTACCATGCGACCCATCGCAGCTTGCGATGTCAAATCGGCTGGATTGCGATCGCCGCGGTCAATGGCGGCTTGTAGCGCTTCGGTTAAGACGTAACCAGGCGAAATCGCATTGACACGAACGCCGGCGCGCCCCCACTCGGCGGCTAGGCATGCGGTCATTGAAGCGACTGCAGCTTTGGCTGGCGCGTAGGCGTGCAAGGGCACAGAGCGCAGGGACGTAATCGATGCGATATTGACGATGGCGCCTTCACCTAACTCGGCCATGCGCGAACCAAAAACCGCGCAGGCCAGATAAGTGCCACGTTGATCGACAGCAACCACGCGATCCCATTCGGTCATGGTGAGTTTGTTCGGTGGCAGGCGATGTTGCAAAATGCCGGCGCAGTTCACTAAAGCCGAAATTTGACCGTACCGGGCTTCGATCATCGCAGCGGTGTCGCGAACGGCCTGCTCGTCTGTTACATCGCAGGCATGCGCATGCACGCCCAGCGCTTTCATTTTTGCGTCAGACCATGTACCGGGCAGATCAAGCGCGATGACCAAGTCGCCACGCTTCGCTAAGTGCCTGACGCAGGCTGCACCAATGCCGCTCGACCCACCGGTCACCACGCTGAGATATTTTTTAGTCATGATTGCACGCGCTTCTTGGTGAGAGTGTTAAACAATTGCCCCACAAAATCTGTGATGCCGCGCTTAAAGCCCAGGGCAAAGATCAAGACGATGACGCCTAACGCCAAACCGTGGTATTCGGTCGTGCGCGTGATGATATCGTTGAACACGTTCAGTAAGCCCGCACCAATGATGGGGCCCAAGAAAACGTTGATACCGCCCATCATGATCATGAAAACGGCTTCACCCGACATCGTCCAGTAACTGAACTCTGGGTACGCGCCGGATACAAACAAGGCCATCAGCGAGCCGCCGATACTGGCAAAGGCCCCTGCCAAAATGAAGGCGTATAGACGAATGCGCCACACATCAATGCCTAAAAAGCGCGCGCGGTCTGCATTGTCGCGCACCATACGAAGGGTATAGCCAAACGGGGACTGCAGGACATAGCGCATGACCAGCAGGCTAACCACGCCGATGATGACGCAAAACCAGTACAGCGTATTGGGATCTGCAACATTGATGCCGCCCCAAAAGGGCCTGCGTGGGATGCCACCCATCAAACCTTGGTCGCCGCCCGTTAGCGAGGTCCAAGTGATAATGACACTGTGAATCAGCATCTGAAACGCCAGGGTCAAAAACGAAAAATAAATTTCTTTAAGTTTGACGCAGATCATTCCGATGACGAGTGCGAGCAATGAACAAAAAACAATCGCACCTAATAGCGCTACGGGTATTGAGACTTCAGTGCGTTGCATCAAGAGGCCGAACGTGTACGCGCCACCGCCAAAAAACATGGCGTGACCAAAAGACACCATGCCGCCGTAGCCCACCAAAATATTTAATGAGGTCGCAAACACACCGAGCGCAGCCAGGCGAATCACGAAGTCGAGCGTGACCCGACCAGGCGATAGCAAAGGCAACGCAGCCAAGAGGATGAGTGCCACAATGCCAATGAGCAGATCTTTTTTAAACGAAGCGTTCATGGTCGTGGCTCCTTGCCAAGCAAGCCGCTTGGCTTCAGGATTAAGATCAGCGCCATGGCTAAGAACATCGTGCCTTCAACGAAGAGAGGAAAACCGATCGAACCAAACGAGCGCACCAAACCAATCAGTAACGCACCAACTAAAGCGCCACTGACGGATCCCATGCCACCGATCACAGTCACGATGAACGATTCGATCAAAATCGAGAACCCCATCCCAGGTGACATCGAGCGTACCGGAGCCGCGAGCGCAACTGCCAAGCCAGCCAGTGCGCCACCAAACGCAAACACGCCTGCATAGATCCACGTAGTATTTAAACCAAGCACTGAGGTCATCGTTGGGTTGTGGGCTGCCGCGCGTACCACTTTACCGATGCGCGTACGCGTCAGCACGTACCACATCACTAAGGCGATCACTGCAGCCGCACAAATCATGAAGACATAAAAGACCGGCACGATGCCATCAAAGATAAACAAGGGTGGTGCTTGAAAGGCTGCAGGCATGCCCATTGACTGAAACTCTGCGCCCCAAATGATTTTGACCGCATCGTCCATGATGAGAATCAAGGCGTAGCACACGAGTAATTGCAATAAGACCTCAGCTTGATATACCCGCCGCATAAAAAAGCGCTCGAAGATCAGGCTGAACAGGCCAACGCCAGCACCTGAAATCAGGGCTGAAAGCAGATAGCTATCCGTGATGCGATACGCTGAAAGTGCCAGATAGGCGCCCAGCATATAAAGCGAGCCGTGCGCAAAATTGATTACGCCCAGCACGCCGAAGATTAAGGTGAGTCCAGCCGCCACTAAAAAAAGTAACGAGCCGACAATCAAACCGGTGCTGGTTTGAGTGACGATGCATGACATTGAAGTCACGCACTCATATAAGGCAATGGGATCCAAGGATGTCTCCGGGAGGGGGTAGTGCGGTTGATACAGCCACAGCGAGTCTGCTCTCGTCTCAGTCTGCGGTTACGACAAACGAAGGCCTCTGCTTGAACATTCAGGCAGAGGCCTCTAGACCTCAATGCAAGACTTTAGGGTGGTTTATGCCCAGCCTTTGCGCTTTTTCCACTCAGCTTCGAGTTCGTAGATCGTGTTCCAGTTGCCGTTGACCTGGTTGGTCATGTAGGGTTCTTTGTTGGTCAGCGCGCCATAGCCAATCGCGTAGTTCACGACAGTATTGTCTTCAGCGCGCATTGTCAGTGTGCCATCCGCACCAAAGGGTGAATCAATTTTCATGCCACGCATCGCCTCAGCAACTTTTTTACCGTCAGAGCTGTTGGCTTTTTTCATCGCAGCAGTTAAAAAATTAATGCCTGCAGCATTCTGCCATGACCAATTCAGCGCGAGTTCTTTGTATTTCGCAAAGTACGCGTCAGACCAGGCCGCATTGGCAGGCGTGTTTGGAAAGCTTTTGAGGTAACGGTTACCAGAGTGCATGTTAGGGGGCACACTCTTGACAGTTGTCAGCACCGCATACTCAGCCAAGTTAGGCGAGAAGAATTGTTTGTCTTTGAACAAGGCGTAGATACCGGCTTGGTCAATAAACGAAATCATGTCGCCACCCCACAAGCATGAATACACAGCTTGTGGTTTACCTTGTAGCAAGCGGGTAATGTTCTCGCTGTAGTCGGCCTGAAATAGTTTTGGCCACACTTCGCCAATAACTTCAATGTCTTTATTGAAGTGCTTGAGGTATTCAAAATACTCCGCTGTGGTATCGCGACCGTACGCGTAATCAGGCGAAATGCTCATCCAGCGATTGAGTTTCAGTTCTTTTGCTTTTTGCGCGCTGTAAGCGCCGCCCGTGATCGCGTCATGGATACCTTGGCGTGCCATACGAAAAGCAGTGGGTACCCGAAGCTTGGGGTCGGCAGTCAGCGACGAGGTCTCTGAACAAGTGTGCACAACCATGACGCCTAAGTCTTTTGCTACTTCATGCACGGCAAAGGCGCCCGACGAAGCTTCTGCGTCCCAGATGATTTCGCAACCATCGCTGGTGACAAGTTCACGTGCAACGCGTGCGGCTTCTTGAGGCTGGCCTTTTGAGTCACGCACAACCATTTCGATCATGCGCCCGCCTAAACCACCGGCCGCGTTGAATTTTTCAACCTCGAGCATCACAGCGTTACGTGACGAAAGGCCCAGCATTGCTACACGACCCGACAAGATCGTGGGCATGCCGATTTTGATCGGTTTGTTTTGTGCAAGCGAAATCGCAGGCAAACCCAGTGTGGCCAGTCCGGCGGCGCCTTGCAATAGTTTGCGGCGTGAGGCCTGAACGGCGGTCTTCATAGTCGGATTGCTCATGTTCTCTCCAATTGTTTTAAGTGCAACGCCTGACTGTAAGTCATGTCAGCACGCTGCGATATAAGGGCAAATCCCTACACAATGTAGTTCGATAATTCGATCAGGTTTTGATCGGGGTCGCGCAGGTAAACAGAGCGTATTTTACCTACGGCGCCGGTGCGCTCAACCGGCCCCAGTTCAATTGGCACGCCGGCCGCTTTAAGCTCGTTGACGATGTCATCAACCGCGGTTACGGCGATAAAGCAAAGATCGCCAGAGCCGGCGGTGGGGTTCAGTGCCTTGGGGTCGAACATTTTGTCGACCTGATGAAGGTTAATTTTTTGGTGCCCAAATCTGAGGGCTTTTCGATCGCCCAGAAACGTAATGACCTCGAAGCCTAGGATGCGGCCATAAAAATCGCAGGTGCGTTCAAGGCTTGCGACGGTTAGAACAAGATGATCAAGGTGGTCGATTTTCATGGAGAAGGTGATCTCTGCGGGAAGGGTAAGGATTAGGCTAGACTAGGCATTCGGTGGCGTGAAAGCATTGCCACTCGCTGGCATTAATGTCAGCAAACCAACAGATTAAACCAAGCTAGGGCGTTATTCATGTCAAAAGAAATGTCTTTTCCAGTGGTGGGTTGCAGCGGTTCAGAACATCGCGAAGCTGCACAATATCACCAGCGCTGGTTTGTGGTCGATGCGAAGGGTGGCTGGCTGAGTGTGGCGCAATGTCCAGGGCTGGCTGGTGTCACTACCGATATTCGAATGGGTTATTTGGTGTTGCGTGCTCCGGGCATGTTGCGTATGGATATCCCGATGGATGTGCTTGAAGACGATGACAGCGTGCGCAAAGTAGCTCAGGTTGGGGATCAAACAGTTGATGCGATCGACGAAGGTGAAGTCGCTGCGGTCTGGTTTACCCACGTAACCGGTCAGCCAAGTCGTCTAATGAAAGTACACCCCGAAGCCAAGCCTGTGGTGTGGCCAGCGACTTAGATCGTTAAGCGGTCAGGCGCGTGAGGGCGTGGTATTTCACCATCAGCGCCTCTGGCGTCTCGCAAAACTCAGGATGCACTTCAATGCAAGCGACGGGACACACAACCTTGCATTGAGGTTCGTCGTGGTGCCCCACGCACTCGGTGCATGCGCTCGGCTTAATGACGTAGATCTCTGCGCCCATCGAGATCGCATCATTTGGACATTGTGGTTCGCACACGTCGCAATTGATGCACTCGTCGGTAATGCGCAGCGCCACTTCAGTTAGCTACCAAGTGGTGGCGTGATGCCTTGCTCGCGCCGCTCTTTGGCTTTGGCTTGCAACCAGCGATCTACAGACGGAAAAACGAATTTACTGACGTCTCCGCCAAGCTCTGCGATTTCGCGCACGATGGTGCCCGAAATAAATTGATATTGATCCGAGGGCGTCATAAACAAGGTTTCGACTTCGGGTAACAGGTGGCGGTTCATACCAGCCATTTGAAACTCGTATTCAAAGTCAGATACCGCGCGTAAGCCGCGAACGATGACTCGGCCTTCTTGTTCGCGCACAAAGTCTTTCAATAAACCGGCAAAGCTGGCAACTTTGACGTTGGGATAATGACCCAATACTTCGCGCGCAATTTCAACGCGCTCGTCAACCGAGAAAAATGGTTTTTTGTTGCGACTATGCGCAACACCAACCACAACGCGGTCAAATAAGCTTGCCGCGCGGCGCACTAAATCTTCGTGACCGCGGGTCAAGGGATCGAAGGTTCCGGGATAGATAGCAGTGATCATTTTTGCAATGCAGCAATTTGGATGAGGTGATAGTGTACGGCCCCCGCGCGGTCTTGGCGCAATAAGCTGTACCCCGTGGGCATAATTATTGGTTTTTCAGCCTCAATATAAACAAGACCGTTGGGTTCTAACAAATCGCCTAGCTTGGGCCACAAAAATTCAAGCCAATTTTGACCAAAGGGCGGGTCTAGAAAGATTAAATCAAACCGGGCGGCCTCCAGGCGGTCTAAAACTAACTTTGCATCTCCGGCATGAATTCGCACCATATCGGCACCAATTTTGTCACGCAACGCCCTTAAAGCGACCAGTGCCTTGGGTTGTTGTTCAACCATCTGTACGTGTGCGACGCCTCGCGAGGCCGCTTCAAAGCCCAGGGCACCGCTGCCCGCAAAAAGATCAAGCACCCGTTTATTCGAAAATTCGCCAGCCCAAAAAAAATTCAACCAGTTAAATAAGGTTTCGCGAACGCGATCGGGCGTCGGGCGCAAACCCTCGGCTTCGATCACCTCGATGGGCGTCCGACGATACTGACCCGCGACGATCCGAATATACTTCTTCACTATGTTTCGCTTCTTCAAGAAAAAATCCGACCTGCCCGCGCCAAGCGCTCCTGATCAGCAACCTGATCGTGAGGCAGGACCGCCTGCGGTTGAATCGACCGTCTCTGGCACAAATGAGGGCATTTTGAGCCGGTGGTTTAAGCGTAACCCAGAGCCGACCCCGGGTGGTGACGACGTCGAGTCAAAGCCTGAGGATTCGGCGGATGACGAGGCGCAGGCCACAACCTCCGTGGCTGCAGAGGGGGATGACCTCATAGGCGATGCTTGGAAGGGCGGTCCCTTGGAAGTGCAGGCAGAAGAGACAGAAGAGACAGAAGAGGCTGAACAAAAATCATCTTGGCTGGCCAAGCTGCGCGGTGGTTTAGCTAAAACTGGCAAAAGCATTGGTGGGATTTTTGTTGGCGTGCGCGTTGACGAGGCACTCTTCGAAGAACTCGAAACGGCTTTGATTATGGCTGACACGGGCGTTGAAGCCACCGAAGCGCTGCTGGTGGCCTTAAGAGCAAAGGTCAAGCAAGAGCGAATCGAGGAAGCGGCAGGCGTTAAACAAGCGTTACGTGACGTTTTGGCTGAGCACCTGCGTGTGCTAGAAAAACCTTTTGAAGTGGGCCGCGTCAAACCGCTCATCGTGATGATGACGGGCGTAAACGGCGCAGGCAAAACCACGTCGATCGGCAAACTGGCTTTTTGTTTACAAAAAGAAGGTGCGCGCGTGCTGCTGGCCGCAGGCGACACGTTTAGAGCGGCAGCACGTCAACAACTCGTTGAGTGGGGTTCGCGCAACAATGTTGATGTGATTGCTCAAGACGGGGGAGACCCAGCCGCAGTGGCCTTTGATGCGGTTAACGCGGGTCGTGCGCGCGGCATGGATGTTGTGATGGTGGATACTGCAGGGCGCTTGCCCACGCAGTTGCACCTCATGGATGAGCTTAAAAAAATTCGCCGAGTGATCGCCAAAGCTGATCCTACGGCACCGCACGAGGTGTTACTGGTGGTTGATGGCAATCAAGGTCAAAACGTCCTGTCGCAGATTCGCGCCTTTGATGCAGCGGTCGGTTTAACGGGTTTGATCGTGACCAAGCTTGATGGCACGGCGAAGGGCGGTACGCTTGCCGCCGTCGCTGCGGGTGCACAAGGCGTGCGCCCGATTCCGGTGTATTGGATTGGTGTGGGCGAGCGCATTGAGGACCTGCAACCCTTTGTGGCCGCCGAGTTTGCTGCCGCCGTAGTGGGTCAATAGAGCCGGGCTAACGCCAAAAAGTCTCGGTGCGTGAAAGCTCTTTAAACGCGGTGCAGGCCTCTTGCGTTAACGCGTCAAGACGCGACGTGATCCAACCGCAGGCAAACCAGGCGCTTGGCTGGGTATCGCGCAGACCAATAAAACGATCACGCGCGACCGCTAAATCATTCATCTCACCCAAAATATCTTGCACAGCTGCGAGTTGCTTGCGATACGTTTTCAGTCGCGCGGTGGGCAACAGGGTCTCAGTGAACTGTAAGGCGTAACGCAATTTTTTTCCGAGTTTTCTGAGTTCATGACGCGACTCGATACCAAGCTGATCAAACTGCAAGCCGTCTTGCAACAGACGTCGGTGCCACTTTTTTAGCTTTTTAACAAGCGCGTCTTTGAGCGTTAAAGATTTTTGAATCTTTATGCTTGCAGTCGCAACCACTTCCGCTGCGATCTGTGGTGTGGCCTGAGTGGTAACGTTTTCAACTGGTTTGGTTAGAGCGTTTTGTGCTTGTGTAGCCAGCGCAACGGCCGCGGAATCTTGCGGTTCTTGCAGCGCGCTTGACGCCTTTAAAGACGCGTCGCGTGCCTGAAGCGCCAGCGAGCGGGTGGCACTGATAGTCGCGTGTCGGGCCACAGGCGCTGGTTGCTGTGCCGACGTATCAACGTCGAGGGGGGCTGTGGTGGTGATGGAGGATGGCGCGGCGGGGGCAACTGGCAGAACAGTCCACGCCAACATGTCGAGCAACCAACTTTGAAAGGGACGACTGAGCGTAACATTCTCGGTGTCTGTTGGCGTTTGTCCGTCATCTAGTATCAACGGGGGTTGCCCCGCGGCATTGAGTACCGGGAGTAAGGTCTCTTTGAGGACGTCGTCGTCACGCGTGCCACCAAGCTTAGCAAAATGCAGCTTGATCTCTGAGCGAAGCTCTTCAGAAGGCAGCACTGCAATTCCGTTAAAAAACGACCACGCCGAGCGCAAGCGGCGAATACCCACCCGCAACTGATGTACGTGGTCGGCACCGCCCGCCTGGTAAACACCGGCGGTGTCGACTTCGGCCAAGACGGCCGCATTGCGAATGATTTGATCCAGGCATTCTGCGCTGACCGCTGCAAGCGCCGCCTGAGCATGAATCTTTGGATTCAGTGAAATATTTTCAGCGGTGCGTGCAGCCCAAAATTGTGCGATCGCTTGGCGCCGAGACGATTCTTGGCGTTCTTGCTTTTGTTCACTGATTGTTTTTAACTCGGCATTGAGCAACGCTAAGCGATCGCCACGCTCAGACTTGCTGCGCGCATCTAAGATCAGACCGTGCGCCTGCTGCCATTTTTTTCCTAAAGCAAAAACGGCAGCAAGCTGACCGCGTTTCAGTTCAAATTCGATTTCAGAAATGGGTAGTTCGATTGAGCCTGCGCGTAACAATCCCGTATCGAGCGCAATTTCGACTACTCCCAAGTCAGTGCGCGTTTGTCTGAAGATTCGCTGTACATCGGTCTCGTAACAAATCGAAAGCGTTTGCGCGTGTTTGGCAAGCACCGCAGCAAACGGTTCAGCCGCGTAGACACTTAGGTCAAGGTCGGGTGAGGGGCGATCGTGATTAATTTCAATGCGCGACAATGCATTTTCACCTGGCATTTTGAGAGTTTGCACCCACTGCTCACCCTCACGCCTTAAGCGCAGCGCAATTTTGGCGCGCACGAGATCGCGGTCGGGCGTATCAAAATAAAAGGCTTGCAACCGCAACCGCGTGACCTTGCCGCGCAACAGGTCTTTTTCAACGCCTGCGTGCGCTCCTTTTGGTACGTGTAACTTGAGTTCTTGTTCTGCCATGGTTCGCTTTAGGTTGAGAGTCGCGACGCATTGTAGATACTTATGCGGTCAAAAATGATGACGTGTCATAAATCTGAAAGAAAGAAGCTTGAACAAAGAGTTTATTTATAACAAGCGTGGGCGCATTTGATCTAAATCATTGAAATTACACTTTATGTGCAAGCAGCAACCGGTGTGCCATTTCAACAAAACCTGTGCCACCCTCAGAGGGGGTGACAAACTTGGGGCGATGCGTCAAGCGATGTAATTGGTGCTGAATGTTTGCCACGCCTACCGAAAAGTTAAAAAACTCAAACATGGGCTCATCGTTGGGCGAATCCCCAATAAACAAAACCCGTGTGTTGTCGCTTTGAAGCTCGAGGCCGAACTCGCGGGCAAAGAGCGTTTTGGTCATGGATAACTTGTCGTAGTCGCCAAACCAGCCATTGACATGGATGGAACTGACCTTGGCCTGTGCGCCGGCGCGTTTAAAGAGTGACACAATCTGCTGCACGGCCGCCTCGGGCAGTGGCTCGACGTCTTCACAAAAGTCGATGGCCAGATCCGCTAGACGGTAGCGCTGGTCGCTCGCAAGCGCAGCGCCCGGCACGGTTTGCAAAATCTCAAGAGCAAGGTGGTCAAGTTTTTTTCGGTTCTCTTGCAAATGTGCCTGAGTGGCCCAATGGTGCGTGGTCATTTTGCGTGCAGTGCGGTCGTAGTGCATGTAAAACGCCCCGTTTTCGCCAACCACACCAAAAACAGGCCACATTCTGGCGATATGGTCGCACCAACCGGCGGGGCGTCCCGTAATCGGGATCACGGTGATCCCAGCCGCCGATAACTGTTCAAGCGCTTCGTAGGCGGCGGCCGTCAGTCTGCCCTCTGTCGTGACGGTGTCGTCAATATCCGTCAACACAAAGCGAATCTGTTTCGCCGCGCTTAAATCCATCGTATGAAGTGCTTGCATGGGGCTTTTCAAGGGTTTTGGAGGGCGCCGAGGGGATCCTGCTGAACGATTCTATAATAGGCATCTACTCAGGCCTGATTATTTAAACATCATGTCCGCCAAAATTTCACTCGCAAGCTCGTCTGACCCCGTACCCGCCTCTGCGATCTCGCCTGTTTCCGAGATCATTGATGAGCTTCGTGCCGGCCGCATGGTGATCCTGGTCGACGAAGAAGATCGTGAAAACGAGGGCGACCTGGTGATGGCCGCCGAGTTTGTGACCCCCGAGGCGATTAATTTTATGGTCACGCACGGGCGTGGCTTGGTGTGTCTGACGCTGACCGAAGAGCGCTGTAAGCAGCTTGAGCTCCCTTTGATGTCGGCGCGCAATGGTACCGCTTACGGCACCAATTTCACCGTATCCATTGAGGCGGCTGAAGGCGTCGAAACCGGTATCTCGGTGGCCGACCGGGCACGTACCGTACAGGTGGCGGTGGCGCGCGATGCCAAAGCACAAGATCTGGTGCAACCCGGGCATATCTTTCCACTGAAAGCGGTTCCCGGGGGCGTCTTGGTACGCGCTGGGCACACCGAAGCCGGCTGTGATCTCACGCGCATGGCGGGGTTAACGCCCGCGGCCGTCATCTGTGAAATCCTCAAGGCTGACGGCACAATGGCGCGTTTGCACGACCTCATCGAATATGGTCGTACGCACAAGTTAAAGATCGGCACCATTGCCGATCTGATCCAGTATCGCAGTGAGCATGAATCAGTCATCGAGCGCGTCGGTACACGCGAAATTCAAACCGCCTGGGGCACGTTTCAGATGGTGGCTTACCGCGATACGGTTGCGGGCAACCCCCACATCGCCTTAATTTCTGGCGAGGTCGATCCATTACGTGAAACCTTGGTGCGCGTGCACGAACCGACCTCAATGCTTGACGTGCTTGATGTTCACAGCGCGGGTCATACCTGGGGCGTGGCCGAAGCGCTGCAGGCCATCAAAGCGGCGCCAGCAGGCGTGATGGTGTTTTTAAATTGTCAGGGTTCTGCCGAACATCTATTCGGTCAGGTCAGTGCCTGGCCAGGTCAAGCCAAGCCCCCCGTTAAACGAGAGTCGGGCCGTATGGATTTACGCACGTACGGCATGGGCGCGCAGATTTTGCGCGACCTTAAAGTCGGTCAAATGCGTCTGATGGCGCGTCCTCGCAAAATGCCCAGCATCATGCCTGGTTTTGGTCTGGAAATCACAGGCTATGACCACCAACATCCCAATCGAAACACATAGGAAGCACACCATGAGCCCCTTTACTTTAGAGCCAGACATGAACGGAGAAGGTTTGCACATTGGTATCGTGCGCGCCCGTTTTAATGAGGATATCGGCTTGATCGAACTCGATACATGCTTGCAAGAGCTTGAAGCACTCGGTGTTGACGAGCGCGACATTATGGTTGTGACGGTACCTGGCGCGCTTGAGCTAGGCGTGACGCTTGCCCGTATGGCTGAAACCTTTGAATTTGACGCCTTGATTGCACTCGGTGCTGTGATCCGTGGTGAAACTTATCACTTTGAAATCGTTAGCAACGAAAGTGCTGCGGCGATTTCGCGGATTGCACTTGAAACCGGTATCCCCGTTGCCAACGGTGTGCTCACGACAGAAACGGATGAGCAAGCCGAAGCGCGTGCAGCAGATAAAGGCCGTGATTGCGCGCAGTGCGCCGTTGAAATGGCTAACTTAGTCGCAGCGCTTGAGCCTGAAGCAGACGATGAAGAGGGCGAAGATCTTGAACAAGCCGACGCACGACGCTAATTCAGCGGGTGTGCAGCCTGTGCGCAGCGCGCGCCGGCGTGCGCGCGAGTTGGCGTTGCAGGGGCTATACGCATGGCTAGTCAGCGGCACTGATAGTTTGCAAGACGCGGGCGAGATCGAAGCGCATCTTCACGAAGAAGAAGAGTTCGAACTCGCAGACGCCGCATGGTTTAAAACCTTGTTGCATGGCTCAATGAAAGAGGCTGGGGCATTGCGTGAAAAATTTGCACCCTTTGTTGATCGCCCGATTGTTGAGCTTTCGCCCATCGAGCACGGAATTTTGTTGATTGGTAGCTTCGAGTTGATTCATCACATCGAGGTGCCTTATCGCGTTGCCATTAACGAGGCTGTCGAGCTTGCCAAATCCTTTGGTGGCACCGATGGTTTTAAGTTCGTCAACGGTGTCCTCGACAAATTAGCCGCTGAAACACGCGCAGCAGAAGCGCGAACCCCGGTGCGTCGCTGAGCGCGCTTGTGGCCACCGAATTTGATTTGATTGCGCGTTTTTTTAGCCGCCCTGTGGCCGCAGATTTGCTTGGGGGCGGCGATGATTGCGCCTTGTTCAAGGTCGCACCAGGTTTGCAGGTCGCCACAAGCACCGATCTGTTGCTAGAAGGGCGCCATTTCTTTTCAGATGTCGACCCCCGCTCGTTAGGGCATAAAGCTTTGGCAGTCAATCTTTCAGATTTAGCTGCGATGGGCGCGCGTCCAATCGGCTGTTTGCTTGGCTTGGCATTACCGTCGATCGAGCTTGCATGGGCCGAGCAGTTTGCTAACGGTTTTTACGCGCTTGCAGATCAGTATGGTTGCGCATTGCTGGGTGGTGATACGACGCGTAGCCAGCAGGGAATTGCACTGAGCGTCACCGTTTTTGGTGAGATCGACCCCAGCCTGGCGCTGCGACGCAATGCCGCGCAAGTCGGTGATGAGATCTGGGTGTCAGGCGTGCTGGGTGCGGCCGATGTTGCTTGCCGGATGCTTGCAGGCGAAATCGCCACAAACGCCGAGCTTTTAAACGCCACACGCGCTGCACTCGAATGGCCTATGCCACGTGTGGCCCTTGGTCAGCAGTTGCGCGCCCTTGCGCATGCGGCGATCGACGTTTCTGATGGCTTATTGCAAGATCTTGGGCATATCCTGAGCGCGAGTCGCGTTGGCGCAGAGCTTCAAGAATCTCAGCTGCCAGTACACCCCGCATTAACTGGACTGCCTCCCAGTGCGCTAAGCGCTGACGCATTGCGTCGGGCGGTGCTGGCGGGCGGCGACTTATACGAACTTTGTTTTACTGCGCCATCCAGGCACCATCAGCAGATTAAAAACACGGGTGTCGCTCTTGACCTCGATTTATCGTGCATTGGCTTGATCCGCAAAGAGCCCGGCCTGGTCGTTTATGATCAAGCCGGCATTGCGATTCCCCAACTCCCGCTTGGCTTCGATCATTTCAGGATTTGATATGACAGATGTATCAAAAAGACATCGCACCAGCTGGCCCAAGGCAGCGTGGGTATTTTCTGATCCGGGTCGCATCTTAATGTTCGGCATGGGTTCTGGCTTATTGCGCCCCGGCTCGGGGACGTGGGCGACGCTGCTGGCCTGGCTGTTCTGGAATCTGGTGTCACCCGGTGTCAGCGATCTGTATATCGGCTGCTTTTTATTATTTTGTTTTCTCTATGGTTGCTGGGCCGCTGAGCGCGTGGGTAAGCAGCTAGAAGCCCCTGATCACGTGGGCATTGTGTGGGACGAATTCGTCGCTTTTTGGCTCGTGCTGTGGCTAGTGCCCCAAAGCGTGTCTGCGCAAGCGATGGCGTTTGTGTTGTTTAGATTTTTTGATGTCGTCAAGCCTCCACCGATTCGTCAAGCCGATGCGCGGTTTAAAGGTGGCGTGGGTGTGATGCTCGACGATTTACTGGCGGCAGGCTATACGCTGTTGGTGATGGCCGTTTTGATCCGCCTCGGCGTGTCGCTTTAATGTCTTCGTTTGAGTCACCCATCTAAGTTTAAGTAGGGACAAGAGCATGTCAACACAGATCGATCAACTCGCAACCGAGCTCGGTGAGCTTCTTTTAAAACACAAGGGCTTGCTGGCGACCGCCGAGTCATGCACGGGCGGCCTGCTTGCTGGGGCGGCCACCGCAATCGCGGGCTCAAGTGCTTGGTTTGATCAGGGATGGATCACCTACAGTAATGCGGCCAAGCAAGCACAACTAGGAGTCACGCCGCAAGCCTTACTGCAGTTTGGCGCGGTGAGCGAAGAGGTCGCTCGTCAGATGGCTGCCGGAGTATTGAATATGGCCCCACGCGCGACGCTGGCGCTGACCACGACGGGCATTGCAGGCCCAGGTGGGGGTTCACCCGGCAAGCCCGTGGGCTTGGTGTGGTTTGGTTTTGCACAACGTCGCCCGTCTGGGGTGATCGTGCATGCGATCTCAAAAATCTTTGAAGGTGATCGTAAAGCGGTACGCGAAGCTTCTGTGGCGTTTTCTCTGATGTCGGGTCAGACCTTGCTCAAAGAGACTTGAGCAAGACGACAAGCTAGCGATGCGCGTTGATATCGTCGCGGGTTTGTTTTGCGACGGCTGCGGCGGCTTCAGACCAGTGCCCAGCGCCTTTGGCGTACAAAATCGCACGTGACGAATTAATCATCATCCCGGTTTTTTGCGTATTGCAGCCCGCCGCACAGGTGGCCGCAACGTCACCCCCTTGCGCACCAATGACTGGCACCACCAAGGGCC
>JBAXLV010000003.1:0-18561 GCA_037134635.1 Alcaligenaceae bacterium | reverse complement strand
TTTGGGCTGCTGGTCTTAGGCTCAGACGACCCAGAGCGCTTTACGCCGGATATGGGCACCACGTTTCTGCAAACCGTCAGCAAGCTCGCAAGTGCTGCACTTTCCAGATTGAAATCCTCTGGGCCTGCTGAATCGGGTCTGACTTCGGTTTGAGTGCACGGCCGTGACCTTGCCCAACCCTGCTCAACAATGGCTTGAGCACCTTGAGCTTAATCGTCGCTATTCGCCGCACACCTTATCTGCCTATCGCCGAGACCTCGAACAACTGGTCACGTTGGCCAATGGCAAGTCGCTTGATACCCTGGTCAACGGCAATATTCGTCAATTTTTAGCCAAACTGCATGGACAAGGCTTAGGGCCGCGCAGCTTGGCCCGTTCGCTTGCGTCATGGCGCGGGTTTTATAAGTGGTGGGCACCGCAATGCGGGCTGTCGGTCAACCCAGCGGCCGACGTACGCCCCCCAAAGGCGGCACGGGGGCTGCCTAAGGCCTTGTCGGTGGATCAAACACAGGCCTTGCTCGACGCCCCAGTCTTATTGACAAAAACCGATCCGGTCTCTTTGCGCGACCGGGCAATCTTTGAGCTGTTCTATTCAAGTGGCCTGCGCCTAAGCGAGCTTACCGGGCTTGACTTGCAGTACACCCAAACAAAAGAGCACACCTCAGCGGGCTGGATCAACCTGGCAGACCACGAAGTGCATGTCTTGGGCAAAGGCGGCAAACGCCGTACCGTGCCAATTGGCGGCAAGGCGATTAAGGCACTTGAAGTCTGGCTGTCAATTCGTCCTCAGTTGGCGCCCGCCCAAGCGTTAACCCCAGATGCCATGGCTTTGTTTATTGGCACGCGTGGGCGACGCATCAGCCCGCGCGTGGTGCAAGGTCAACTCACCAAGCTCGCCCTGCAGGCCGGCCTGCCTACCCACGTGCACCCGCACGTGCTGCGCCACAGCTTTGCCAGCCACGTGCTGCAATCCGCCCAAGACTTACGGGCAGTTCAAGAAATGCTGGGCCATGCCAATATTTCAACGACCCAGCTCTACACTAAGTTAGACTTTCAGCATTTAGCAAAGGCCTACGACTCTGCCCACCCCCGCGCAGGTCGAAAAAGCTAAGAAAACCTTCATTTAGGGGTTTAAACCCCTTGAAATCGGCCATCGACCCCCAATATAGTGAAGAGACCTCGATCTTGAGGTCTAAGCTCTGTTCGCCTTAGCCAGCCACAGCAAATCAAAATGTTTGCTGCAAAGCGTGTGCTGTGCTGTAATCCGGCGTTCGCCTTTGGGCTTGCGTATGGTTCGGTGCCCCGCACCCTCACCCGTTTTTTTATGAAGTTGATTGGCTCATGAATTCCCCCCGAAATCCGGACGAAATGGTCCCCGTCACAATCCTCACTGGCTTTCTCGGTGCAGGCAAAACCACGCTGCTCAAGCGCATCCTGACCGAATACCACGGCAAGCGCATCGCGGTGATTGAAAACGAATTTGGCCCCGAAAGTATCGACAACGAACTGCTGGTGCAAGAGCAAGACGAAGAAATCATCGAGCTCTCAAACGGCTGCGTGTGCTGCACCGTGCGTGGCGACCTGATGCGCACGCTTAATGACCTACGTACCCGCCGCCAGGCAGGTGAGCTTAAGTTTGAGCGCGTCATTATTGAAACAACCGGCATGGCCAACCCAGGCCCAGTGTGTCAGACTTTCTTCATGGACGATGACATCGCCGACTACTACCGCCTAGATGCGGTCGTCACCGTCGTCGATGCCAAACACGGCATGGAAACCCTCGACACGCAAGAAGAAGCGCAAAAACAAGTGGGCTTTGCCGATCGAATCCTGGTATCGAAAAAAGATCTGGTCACTGAACCCGAGTATGCAGCGCTGCGTCGCCGCATCGTACACATGAACCCACGTGCCTCAATTGAAGCCGTGCACTTCGGTGAAACCGATCTCAAGCAACTGATCGATATCAGCGGCTTTAACCTAAATACCATTCTCGATATCGATCCACAGTTTTTGGCCGATGATCATCCCGACGCCGCGCACGACCATGATCATGATCACGCGCATGGCCACGATCATGATCACAGCACTTGCGGTCATGATCATAGCCATGATCACGACCACGCACACGGCCACGATCACGGACATGATCACGACCATGATCCAGCGACTTGCACTAACCCTGCGCACAACCACAAGCCGCCGCATAACGACGACATCGGTGCGTTCGTCTTCAAGTCAAACAAACCTTTTGATCCCGAGCGTCTTGAAGAATTTTTAGGTGGTGTGGTTCAGGTATACGGCGCCGATTTACTGCGCTATAAAGGGATCTTGTACATGAAAGGCATCAATCGCCGCATGCTGTTTCAAGGCGTGCATATGATGATGGGCGCAGAGCCTGGCAAACCTTGGTTAGCCAGCGAAAAGAAAAACACCAAGATGGTTTTCATCGGACGCAAACTGCCACAAGAAATTTTCACAAAAGGTCTTGAGCAGTGTCTGGCAAAGTAGTTCCTCTGCAACAAACCCGCAGAGCCTAATTAACTGGAGTGACTTCATGGCAACTCAGACAACCAAGGCATCAAAATCCGCGGCAACCAAAGGCGCAGCAGCCAAGAAAACTGCGCCTGTCAAGCCTATGCCACTTGTCGCCACCAAAAAAGTGACTCCCATCAAGGCCAGCTCCCCGGCCAAGACTTCAACACCCGCTAAGGTCTCCATGCCCTCCAAGAACACCCCTTCAACAAAACCAGCAACACCCGCTGTCGTCGCAACAAAAGCCGTCAAGAAAAATCCGAAACCAAGCGGTGACTTGTCAGAAAACAATTTGCCCTCAGAGGCTGAATTGTTACGCATGCCCGAAGACGAATACATGAACGAACGCCAGCTCGGTTTTTTCCGCGATCGTCTGCGCCAACTTGAGCAAGACATTTTGAATAACGCAGGTGCCACCACCGAGCATCTGCGCGAAACGCAATTTGTGCCTGATCCTGCTGATCGCGCCACCATTGAAGAAGAGCACGCCCTTGAATTGCGCACGCGCGACCGCGAACGCAAACTGTTGAAAAAAGTTCAGCAGTCCATCGCCCGTATCGACAGCGGTGAATACGGCTGGTGCGACGAAACCGGAGAGCCAATCGGTCTTCGCCGTTTGTTAGCACGACCAACCGCAACCCTGTCTCTCGAAGCACAAGAACGCCGCGAAATGCGTCAAAAAATGTTCGGAGATTAAATCGATTCGATCAAGCTTGGTGACTCAAAGCCAGGCTATCGTTCACCTTCAAGTTCACGCCCCAAAAGCACACTCCAAGTAGATTGAGTGTGCTTTTTTACTCTAGAGTGTCAGTATGGAACAATTTCACGGTACGACCATCGTCAGTGTCAGACGCGGCAATCGCGTTGCGCTAGGCGGTGATGGCCAGGTCACCCTCGGCAATATCGTCATCAAAGCGACTGCACGCAAAATTCGTCGCCTCTATCACGACAAAATTCTTGCCGGCTTTGCCGGTGCAACTGCCGATGCATTTACGCTGCAAGAGCGCTTTGAAGCCAAGCTCGAAAAGCATCAAGGCAACTTGATGCGCTCGGCCGTTGAGCTCACACGCGACTGGCGCACCGATCGCGTCTTGCGGCGCCTTGAAGCGATGTTGATCGTCGCCGATCGCGACCACACCCTTGTGCTCACAGGCAACGGCGATGTGCTCGAACCCGAAAACGGGATTGCATCAATCGGCTCGGGGGGCGCGTACGCGCAATCTGCTGCACTTGCGCTGCTACGTAATACCGAACTCAGCCCAGAAGTGATTGTCAAACAATCACTTGAAATCGCGGGCGACCTTTGCATCTATACCAATCAACAACACTTGATTGAAACCCTGGAATAAGTATGTCTGCCTCAACCATGACCCCCAGTGAAATTGTCTCTGAGCTCGATAAACATATCGTCGGTCAGGATCGGGCCAAACGCTCGGTTGCCGTCGCGCTACGCAATCGTTGGCGTCGTCAACAAGTCGCTGAGCCACTGCGCACTGAAATTCATCCAAAAAATATTTTGATGATTGGCCCAACGGGCGTCGGAAAAACTGAAATTGCACGACGACTCGCCAAGCTTGCCGATGCGCCCTTTATTAAAATTGAAGCCACCAAGTTTACCGAGGTGGGCTATGTCGGTCGCGATGTTGACACCATCATTCGTGATCTTGCTGAAATCGCGATCAAACAAACGCGCGAACAAGAAATGAAACGGGTGCGTACGCAGGCCGAAGATGCTGCCGAAGATCGCATCCTCGACGTCTTACTCGCGCCTGCCCGCGCCGCGGATGGCTCGCCCATTCGTGAAGAGACTGCCACACGTCAGACCTTTAGAAAACGTCTGCGCGAAGGCCATCTCGATGCGACTGAAATTGACATTGAGGTTGCACAAGCAGCGCCTCAAATGGACATCATGACCCCACCGGGCATGGAAGATATGGCCGAGCAATTAAAAGGCATGTTCTCCGGTCTGGCGCGCGAAAAAAAGAAATCGCGCAAAATGACTGTGAAAGAAGCGTTCAAGCTGCTCACCGACGAAGAAGCCTCTAAGCGCGTGAACGAAGATGATTTGCGCGCGCTGGCGATTCAGAAAGTCGAACAGCACGGCATTGTATTTTTAGACGAAATCGACAAGATTGCTGCGCGACAAGAAACCAGTGGCGCAGATGTTTCGCGCCAAGGCGTACAACGTGATCTGCTGCCATTAGTTGAAGGCACGACGGTGACCACCAAATACGGCATGATCCGCACAGACCATATTTTATTTATCGCCTCGGGTGCCTTTCATTTATCGCGGCCTTCAGATTTGATTCCAGAGCTACAAGGGCGCTTTCCGATTCGTGTTGAGCTTGACTCGCTCACAGCCAAAGATTTTGTGCGCATTTTGTGCGATACCGATGCGTCTCTCACCAAACAGTACAGCGCGCTACTAGCCACTGAAGACGTTCACCTTGATTTCACCACTGAAGGTATTGCCCGCTTGGCCGAGCTTGCCTTTGAAGTCAATGAACGTACTGAAAATATTGGCGCACGACGGTTATATACCGTCATGGAAAAACTACTTGAAGATCTATCCTTTGATGCCTCGGCAAGCAGTGGTAAAACCGTGACGCTTGATGTAGCCTACGTCAACGACAAGCTTGCTGAAGCAGCAGCCAGTCAAGATCTAGCGAGATACGTGTTGTAAAACCATCTGGGAGACACACCATGCATGCATACGCCCGAACGCTGTTGTTTCTTGCATTTTCTGCCCTGAGTGTGCTCACTGTGTCGCCAGCAGTCGTGGCACAAGATTTTTCAGCAAAACCGATCACGCTAGTCGTCGGCTTCCCGGCTGGGGGTTCAAACGACCTCATTGCGCGTGTGATTGCGCCGCATTTAGGCGAAGCTTTAAAAACGTCGGTCATCATTGAAATCAAAGCGGGTGCCAGTGGCACGATCGCGGCAACTGCTGTCGTGCGTTCGACGCCTGATGGCCACACCTTGCTCGTCTCGAGCTTGAGCCCAACGGCGATCACGCCCCAAACCATGCGCAAGCCACCTTATGATCCGCGCACTGATCTCATCCCAATCAATATGTTGGGCTTTACGCCTGAAACCATTGCCGTGGGTCCGACCTTACCCAATGTCAAAACACTTTCGCAACTCATCGCGCTTGCACAAACCAGAGAGATCACCATGTCCTCAGCTGGGGTGGGTGGGTTTCCGCACCTCGCGATTGAACTGTTCACCCTTGCCACGAAAGGCAAGTTCGTTCACGTCCCCTATAAAGGGGCAACGCCGGCTGTGGCCGACACTGCGGCCGGTCACGTCGACGCCACGATGATGGACACGCCGCCGCTACTCGGACTCATTAAAGAGGGCCGCTTAACCGCGCTTGCCGTGGCAAGTGAAAAACGTTTGGGTGTATTGCCAGAGGTGCCAACTGCGCAAGATACTGTGCCAGGGTTTACGGCCATCAGCTGGATTGGGCTCTTTGCCCCTGCAAAGACGCCAGATGCGGTCATCGCACGAATCAATGACGCCTTAACGCAAACGCTCAAAAAGCCCGACGTACTTGCGCAACTTGAAAAAGTCGCCTTACCCTCAGGGCTGATGGCGTCATCCGCTGAATTTCAAACGTTTGTCGCCGCAGAGTATATTCGGTGGGGCGAGGTCTTAAAGCACGCCAAGATTGAACTGACGGATTAGAAATCAATTGCAGTGTTGAAGTGGTCTTTTTGACTCAAGAGAGCAGAACAAATGAAACCTTCACTTCTACTATCACTTCTGACGTTTCTGGCCGTCCTGTGCGGGTCCGCACAGGCCGATGCGCTTGCTGATATCAAAGCAAGGGGCAAACTAATTTGTGGTCATACTCAAGCCAGCGAACCGTTTGGCTACCCCGATCAAGTCACTCGCCAATTTGTTGGCTTTGATGTCGACGTGTGTCGCGCACTCGCAAAGGGGCTTGGCGTTGATATCGAACTCAAGGCACTTGCGATTAGTGCACGCATCCCTGAGTTAAAAACAAAACGTGTCGATGTCTTGGCTGCGTTACTTGGTTATTCGGCTGAGCGAGCCACGCAAGTTGACTATAGCTACCAGTATTATTTATCCAATCAGAAAGCCTTGGTTAAAGAAGCCTCGGGGTTTAAGACACTTCAGGCGCTGGCCGGTCGTAAATTAGGCGGGTCAAAAGGCTCTAGTTCTGTGACGGCCGCTCAAAAACTTTTGCCCACCTCTAATATTCTCACCTATCAAGATAGTCCCTCAGCGTACTTAGCGCTGCAGCAAGACAAAGTCGAGGCGGTGTTATTTGGCGAGCTGATTTTGGCGAGGTTCGTGAAACAAGCCAAAGAGCAGGGACAAGCGTTGGTCGAGATCATCGCCGAGCCTCTTTTTGTCGAACCCCAAGGAATCGGCGTCAATAAGGGCGAGACTGCCTTGCTCGCTGCAATCAATGAAATTTTGTTGACGATGGATCGGCAGGGCGACTTACAAATCATTTTTGATCAATGGGTCGGAAAGAACTCAGCCTATGGCTTTGTGCGCAACTACAAAGTCGAGCCCATCGCGCCTTAATTAGAACGATTCGTTTTAATTCCTTGAGAGCACTTTGGATATCTCCTTTCTTCTGACTGGAAACTACGCGGCCGATCTGAGACAAGGGCTGTTGGTCACACTTGAGCTCTTTGCTGGATCCTGGGTGTTGGCCGTGCTTGTTGCTATGTTGTTAGCAGGCATTCGGGCACTGCCGGTACGCGCCTTTCAATTCTTGGTTGCAGCGATTGTCGAGTATCACCGCAATGTTCCAGTGCTCGTTCAAATCCTGATCTGGTACTTCGCGGTGCCGCAAGTGTTGCCAGACGCGTTAAGAATATGGGTGAATCGCCAAAATAGCGAATTCTTATTCTCGATGATTGCGCTGGCCTTAAACACGGGCGCCTTCATGTCCGAAGATTTGCGCAGCGGCCTGCGCGCGGTTCCTTCAGGGCAATTTGATGCTGCGCGTTCAGTGGGTCTCAGTGTTATCGGTGCGCTGCGCTATGTCATGCTGCCTCAAGCAATACGCATCGCTGTGCCCGCGATGATCAATCAAACCGTATTTCTCTTTAAAAATACCAGTCTGGCAATGGCCGTTGCAGTGGGCGAACTCACTTATCGCTTGCACGAACTCGAGAATGCCACCTACCGAACTTTCGAAATTTTTATGTTCGGTACAGTGATCTACCTGGTATTTTCGTTCAGCCTGATGGGCCTGGGCGCGTGGTTCAGTCGACGCTATCCTTCAGCGTATCGAGTCTGAGCATGCTGGATATCCTGCGCGACTTCGGCCTGTTATTTTTACTCGGAAGCTACCCCCAAGGACCTCTGGGTGGCCTGGCCGGGACCCTGCTGCTCTCAACACTTGGCCTGCTCTTATCTTTTCCGTTAGCGCTTGCACTAGGTCTGATGCGCACTAGTACGCAGCCTTGGTTGCTTTGGCCTGCCAGTGCCTGGGTCTATACCCTGCGCGGCCTACCTCTACTGATGCTCATTTTTTGGGCTTACTTTGGCATCCCCTTGCTGATTGGCCATGAAGTCTCTGCCTTTATCACGGTCGTTTGCGCAATCGTCATCTACGAAAGTGCATTTTTAAGTGAAATTGTGCGGGCCGGACTTGAAGGACTCGCGCTTGGTCAAACCCAAGCTGCGCGCGCGATGGGTCTGACCTATTTTCAGACGATGCGTTATGTGTTGCTACCGCAGGCACTTACAAATATGTTGCCTTCGCTGCTCAATCAGTTCGTGTCCATCATTAAGGCAACGTCGCTCGCGTATGTCGTGGGCGTACACGAAGTCACCCTTGCCGCGAGTCAAGTCAACAGCATGCTGCTGACACAACCGATGCAAGTATTTTTAATTTTAGCCGCCATGTATTTCATACTTTGTTATTCGCTGAGCCGAGGCGCAAGTGCCCTAGAACGCCATCTGGCTCAACGCCGAGGCAGTTCAAACTGATCCCACACGACTAAACAATGGCAAGCTATTTCGCAGCGCTTTGACGCAACACCAGAAACAGCTTGATCAAGATCACCATTTCTGGGATGCCAGAGATGAAGGTATCGTAGTTATCAAAGGTGGTCGAAAATTCGAGATCACCGCTGCTTGAAATCCCTTGCAGATAGCCCCAGACATGCCAGGCGATCAAAGGCAACAGCCAAACAGCCCGGCCTTTATCAAAGGCTTGCACTTTGACTAAAAAGTACGCCACAGCAAAATACGCTGCAAAAATTAACATGGTGGGGCCAGACGAAAAACCACCCGTTTCTGCTGCTGAGGTCGTTAAAAAATAAATGCCACAGTCAAACAGTGCGACATAGAAAAACATTTTCCAGAGCTCGGCCGGATTATCAAACGCCTTGAGCGGCGCTGCAGGCGTCATTACCTGAATCACGGGCGCGGCCGAACCGGCGGGCTTGTCTTGTTGCCCGGCATCCGGTGCCGCAACAATCGCCTTGCCACAGGCACTACAGAACTTGGCATCGTCTGCACATTTAGTGCCACAGGCTGAACAAAAAGGCATCACCGATCTCTCAAAAAAGAATACGACACTACTTTAAAGCAATATTGCGACTCTGAGCGAATCTTTCAAGTCTTAATCTGACCAAAGCCCGCCATTCACATCCAGAATCTCGCCCGTGATAAAGGCAGAGTCAGGGGAGGCCAAAAATAAAATCGCCGACGCAATTTCTGAGGCTTTGCCCATGCGACCCACCGGAATCAAATCCTTGAGCGTTTGCGGAAACGCCGTTGTCATCGCCGAGGCGACGGGGCCTGGTGCCACCGCATTGACCGTAATGCCAAAGGACGCCAGTTCTTTAGCAAGATAAGACGTCATGATGTGCACGCCGGCCTTTGATACACCGTAAGCCACGTTTCCGGCACGGTCTTGCTCTTTGCTATCTAACCAGGGGCGCGGATTGCCCCCATTTTTGCCTAAAACCGAGCCGATATTAATGATGCGTCCTAGCTTTTGTTCTTTCATCACAGCAATCGCAGCCTGGCAGCACAAAAACGTGCCTTTCAAGTTGATATCGATCACGCGATCCCATTCTTGTTCTGTGATGTTCTGTGCGCTACCCACTGACACGACGCCTGCCACATTTACCAGAATATCCAAACGGCCATGACGCTTTACAACGCCTTGCACGCAGTATTGAATATCTGCCGCATCGGTCACGTCTAAGGCAACATGCTCAATGCCACCGCCTGTCGACATGGCCCCTAAGCGATTGGGTAAGTCAGCCGCAACAACCTGGCAGCCCGACGCCGCAAGCGCCTCAGACACCGCGGCGCCGATCCCGCCTGCGCCACCCGTGACCAAGGCCACACGCCCTGACAAAAACTGTGCTGCATACATAAACGTTTCTTTCCTAGTGTTGATCGGCAATGTTGTTCGCGGCCAAACGACCAAACACCAAGCCTTTTAAAACAGACGTGGCACCCGTGTAATTGGTGTAGTACATGCCAATCACCTCACCCGCCGCATACAACTTGCGGATGGGATAGCCATCGGTATCCAAGACCTGACCCTGTGGATCAACCTTTAAGCCACCAAAGGTAAAGACGTTGGCCGAAATAATCGGGTACGCCATGAAAGGCCCACGATCAAGCGGTAACGCCCAGTTACTTTTTGGAGGCAACAGCCCTTGCGTGGCTATGCCATCTGTTTTTAAAGGATCGTAATTGCCCGTTGTAGGGCAGGCTGCGTTGTATTGGGCCACGGTTGCTTTCAAGGTCTCTGGATGAATCTCGAGTTTTGCCGCGAGCGCCTCGATCGTATCCGCTTCGATCGCAGGCTGATCACTGCGAATCGCTAACCGATAATTCGGGATGTCTTTCATGCGCTGATCAAGAATCACGTACGACAACCCTTCTTCTTGTTCGTAGATCCGGCGCGTAATGCGTTCGTACCACGCGTCTACGGTACCCGGCGCTTCGTTCACAAAGCGCTTGCCCGCTTTATTCACCAAAATCCCATACGGAAAAATAAACACTGAGGGCTCGGATACACCCGAGCGTGGATCAATGGGTTCGGCGTGATAGCTTCCAAAATCACCCGAAGGGGCTGCGCCAATCTCAAGCGCCATTTCAATGCCTTCACCGCGATTGAAATACGCGCCTTTACAAATTGGTCGCAAATATACCGAGCGCGGACCCATGTATTTAGACTGCAACGCAGGGTTGCCTTCAAAACCACCACACGCCAACACCACCTTGCCATGAAAGCGCACACTCTGCGCACCTTTGTGCTGCGCAAACAAGCCGGTCACAACGCCATCATCGTTTAAGAGCAAACGACGCGCGGTCGTGTAATAAAAAAATGTGACGCCCAGTTTTTCAGCTTGCGCGGCCAGCGCATCCACCAAGGCTGCACCACCGCCAACCGGCAGCAAACGCGGCTGGGTGGCAGTTAAAAATTGCGTTGGTAAAAAGTCAAACTTCACGCCAACGCCTTGCAACCATTTAATCGTCGGTGGTACTTGCTCGGCAAAGTTTCCGATCACATCTGTATCGGGGATAGCTAAGGTGCGTGTGGCGTGCGACCAGTTCTCGCGACCGGTGGCCATCTCGGCCATCAAGTCAGGCTCGGGATACAAACCGAGGTTATCTGCCAAGTGGGTTTCAAAATCATCTGTGACCTGATCTAAAGCCTTCATCCGAAAATAGGCCTCGGTATAACGACTTTGCCCGCCACGGTCTTCGCGCGACGCGCGTTCAAGCACGGCAACCTTTAAGCCACGTTCAGCCGCAGTCACCGCTGCTGACAAGCCTGCTACGCCACAACCTGCAACCACCACATCAAAGGTGTGATCCATCTTGCTCTCCTTAACTCTTTTTATTGATCAACCTGCAGGCTTCAAACCCCAGGCAACCGCTTATCCAAACCATAAAACGCAAACACTTCTTTCACGCGCGCAAGTTCGGGCAGGCGATGGTAGTAGCCCGTGCGACTTGGCTTGGTGCCGCACAAACGACGCAAATCCACCATCATCTCGGCGTGTTTGACCCAGGTGCCCAGCGAATCCATTATCGTCACGCCATCTACCTCAGTGACGCCATTACGCGCAAGCAACACATTCAAAGGCGCCTCACCCGGAATAATCACATCCGCACCCTGCGCAATCAGTTTGCGTGCTGCCGTCTTGAACTTTTCAATTAACTCAGTGGGATCCGAAAACCCTTTCAACACGTCGTTAAAGGTAAAGCCCACAGGCGCTGCTCCCGCAAAGCGCGCGGCTAAGCCATAGCTTTCAGCATTTTGCGCAAGTAACTCATTAAAGTCTTCAATAAATACCAAGACCCCAAACTTGCGGCCCAGCAAACAGGCGGTAAACATCGCCGATTCACCGTAACCAATCACGGGGATGTCGATCAAGGCGCGGATCTCTCGCAGCGCCGGATCAGGCAAGGTGCTGACTGCATACGCGTCGTAGCCTTGCTCTTGAGCCAGTACCCCCGCCTGCATAAACTGCATGCCATGCAGATGATACAAAGCCGCATGACGAATATCAGAGCCCGGGTAATTTGAAGAGTAAGTACCCGGCGACATGCCATGCATGTCAATTTGCGTATCTGGGCGAGCCACGCGCGCAAAGTGCGCTTTCAGCGCGTCGCTATACGGACCCAAATCCCCAAGAACGGTAAAGCTTTGATGCCAGATTTTCATGATGTGATCACTTTAAAAATTGAAGGTGCCGTCGCGACTACTCGACTTGAACGTTTGCGCTTTTCACAACCTTGGCCCATTTCTGAACTTCGGCTTTATAAAAAGCGTCAAACTCTGCGGGGGTTGAACCCACAGGCTCGGCACCCGCTTTAAGCAAGGTCTCAGTCACCGCCGGCGTCTTCACCGACTTCTGGATCACATCCGCCAATTGATTCACAATCGCTTGAGGCGTGCCAGCCGGCGCCAGCACACCAAACCAGGCCGTCGCATCAAAACCGGGCACGCCCGACTCTGCGATTGTCGGGATATCAGGAACCACACTTGAACGTGTCCTGGTACTCACGGCCAATGCACGCAATTTACCGGCTTGCACTTGAGCCAGCGTTGTCAAAATATTATCGAAGGTCAAGGGTACCTGCCCGCCCATCACATCAGCCACGGCGGGCGCAGCCCCGCGGTAGGGCACATGATTCAAGCGAATCCCCGCCAGCGAGGTAAACAACTCCATAAACAAATGCGAGCCCGAACCATTGCCTGCGGTGGCGTAGTCGGGTAACTGATCTGTGTTCTGTGCCTTTTTGGCAGCAGCGATCACATCCGCCACACTTTTAAAGGGTGAGCTTGGCGTAGTCACCAATAAAAACGGCGTCGAAGTGACTTGCGAAATCGCTACAAAATCATTGACCGGATCGTAATTCAGTTTTTTGTACAAACTGCCGTTGATCGACGAAGAAATCGTGCCAAAGATTAAGGTGTAGCCATCCGCCTTTGAGCGCGCCACAAACTCTGAACCGATATTACCCGCAGCCCCGGGCTTATTTTCAACCACGACGGGTTGGCCTAGAAAGTCAGCCATCTTGTTAGCCACGGCACGCGCGGCGACATCCGAGGCGCCGCCTGCGGGGTAGCCCACAATCAATTTGATGGGTTTAGATGGATAAGACTCGGGTTGGGCAACAGCCCAGGCGCTAAACAACAGCAGCGCCGCTGCCGCAACGATATTCTTAAATTGCATTGAGATCCCCTCTCTTTTACCGCCAGCGTTATATTCGTTCGCTCGTGACGCTATTGTGCCTTTGTTTTGCCTGCCTCGCATCCTAGTGAGGCACCAAACCTGAACCACAGGCCGGCTCGGGCATGGTCTAATTTACTTAATCTTAGTTTGACTTGGTAAGCATGATGACCCAAACACAAAACAGCACTCGCGAAATGTACTTCGACCTCATCATTATCGGCAGCGGCATCGCTGGCCTCTCGGCTGCGGTCGCCGCGGTCGACCAAGGCGCCAAGGTCGTGGTCATCGAACGCGCGCCCGAGCCAGACTATGGCGGCAATACGCGCTGGACCGAGTCCTATTTTCGGATGAAAAGCGAAAGCGAAGTCAGCGACGACTTTGAAGAGCGTCTGGTCTCGAACGCCGGCTATCACCTTGATCCCAATATCACTGAGGCCGCCAGTACCCCGTACGAACAATGGCCCCCCTATGTCAAAGCCCATGGTATGCCAGACCCTGAAATCGTCTCGACGCTCGCAACCATGGCGGGCCCAACGGTGGCGTGGCTCAAGCAATACGGGATCAAATTTGATTTCTTGCCCACTTATTTTTTAACCGCAGCGGCACCGCGTTTAATGCCGGTGGGTGGCGGCCTCGCCATGATCGAAGCGCTGCGCGCCTACGCGTTGCAAAAAGGGGTGACCTGCCTGTACGAAACCACGGCGCGCGCGTTCAAGCGTCAAGGCGAAGTATCTACGGTTATCACCGCTGACAGCACAGGGCACGAGCTGTTGCTGCATGGCAAAGCCGTGGTGATCGCCTCGGGCGGTTTTCAAGGCAACCCCGAAATGCTCACGCAATACCTTGGCCAAGCCGCCAAGTTTGTACGTCCAGTGGCCAAAGGGGGCTACTACAACAAGGGCGAGGGCATTCGCATGGCATTGGCTGCGGGCGCTGCACCGGCCGGCGATTTTGGTTCATATCATGCTGAGCCACTCGATCCGCGCTCGGGTGCGACTGAGGCCCTGGTGATGAACTTCACCTATGGGATTTTGGTGAACAAGCACGGCAAACGGTTTCTCGATGAAGCGCCGGGCTTGGTCGACGTCAATTACGACCACATCTCGCGCGCAATCGGTGAACAGCCCGATGGGATCTGCTACGTCATTTTTGACCAGCGCATCCACGATGTTCCAAACTGGAAAAAAAGCATTCGCACCGATCAACCCGTAATTCAAGGCAATACCTTGAACGAGCTGGCGCAGGCCTGCGGCCTACCTGCTGCAGCGCTGGCTGCAACCGTCTCGGCCTATAACCAAAGTTGCCCGTCAGGCAAGTTTCTACCGTTTGAACTTGATGGCTTGGCTACCAACAACCTCGAGATCCCAAAATCAAACTGGTCGCGCCCGATTGATCAAGGCCCTTTTATGGCTTACCCCATCATTCCGGGCATTTGCTTCACCTATGGCGGCATCAAAATCAACAAAGATAGTCAGGTCGTCGATAGTGATGGCAGAGCGATCCCAGGCCTTTACGCAGCCGGCGAAGCCACCGGGCTTTATCATCAGGTCTACACCGGCGCCACCTCGGTGATGCGTGGTGCGGTGTTTGGAAAAATTGCGGGCGAGCACGCCACCACAAAGCACTAAGTCTGCACAACAAGCAGGCATAGAACGGTGCATCCGACAAACCATGCACCGTTGGCGACCCCAAGTAAAACCTAGTGATAAAACTTTTTTCATTTTTTAGTTTTTGATGCACCATCGCTTCACAGAAACGGTAAGATCAGCACAGTAAGCCCGTTCACCTTTTGGCATATCGACGTCCCTCAGGAGATTACTGATGAAACAAAGCACACTCGTTAAAGCACTACCGCTTGCAGCGGCATTTGCAATTATGGCTGCAGGTGCGCAAGTCAATGCCCAACAAGTGGTTAAGATTGGGCATGTCGGCCCACTGACCGGCGCCATTGCGCACTTGGGTAAAGATAACGAAAACGGCGCACGCCTAGCGGTCGAAGAAATCAACGCAGCGGGCCTCAAAATTGACGGCAAGGCCATCAAACTTGAATTGGTCACTGAAGACGATGCGGGCGATCCAAAAACCGGCACCGCAGTGGCGCAAAAACTCGTCGATGCAAAAGTGGTCGGCATCGTGGGTCACTTGAATTCAGGCGTATCGATCCCAGCCTCAAAAATTTATAACGATGCCGGCATTACACAAATTTCGCCTTCGTCTACTAACCCACAGTACACACTGCAAGGCTTTAAAGTCACGTATCGCGTAGTCGCCACCGATGCGCAACAAGGCCCCGCGTTAGCAAGCTATACCAATAAAGTTTTAAAAGCTAAAAAAGTGGCCATCATTGATGACGCGACCGCGTATGGCAAAGGCTTGGCCGATGAATTTGAAAAGGCCGCTAAAGCCGCTGGCATCACTATCGTTGCGCGCGAAGCCACCAACGACAAAGCCACCGACTTCAAGGCCATTCTGACTAAAGTAAAAGGCCGTGCACCTGATGTCATTATGTATGGCGGCATGGATGCGACCGGTGGCCCCTTAGCCAAACAGGCAGGCGAGCTTGGCATCAAAGCCAAGATCGTTGCGGGTGATGGCGTGTGTACAGATAAGGTTGCTGAACTCGCGGGCCCTGCTGTTTCAAACATCGTATGTTCTGAAGCAGGCATGGCGTTGCAAAACATGGCCAAAGGTGCAGACTTCTCTAAAAAATATGAAGCCCGCTTTAAAGGCCCTGTTCAAGTCTATGCACCGTTCACCTATGATGCTGTCTACGTTTTGGTTGATGCAATGAAACGCGCCAAATCAACAACTGCAGCAGCGGTATTGGCGCAAATGCCCAGCACCAACTATCCAGGCTTGATTGGCAATATCGCGTTTGATCAAAAAGGCGACATGAAAGAAGGCGTCATCACAATTTATGATTTCAAAGGCGGCAAAAAGTCAGTTCTTGACGTCATGAAGATGTAAAGCACATCACAAGTAAACAACGGCACCGCGGTTAACCACGGTGCCGTTGTTTTTGGTTTCTCGTTCAAGCAGCTTACCTGCGCTGCACGGGCTTTGCAGTTCTCCGGAGTGTTAATGGATATCTTTATCCAGCAAGTGGTCAATGGTCTGGTGCTCGGTTGCATTTATGCACTAATTGCGCTGGGCTACACCATGGTCTACGGCATCTTGGGGATCATCAACTTTGCGCACGGTGAGGTATTAATGGTGGGTGCCTTAACCGCACTCTCTACAATTTTAGGCTTGCAATATTTATTTCCTGGCATGCCGCAATGGCTGATGCTAGTGGTGGCGACCTTAATCGCCATGCCCGTATGTGCATTTTTATCGTACGGCATTGAGCGCATCGCTTATCGTCCCTTGCGTAACGCTCCTCGTTTAGCACCCCTCATCACCGCAATTGGCATCTCAATTATTTTGCAAACACTGGCCATGATTATTTGGTCGCGTAATCCACTGATTTTTCCAACACTGTTACCGTCATCACCGATTGATATTTTTTCAACGGGTGCTGTCATTACCGGCAAAGAGATCGTCATCATCGTGCTGTCGTTTGTTGTCATGGTGGGTTTGTTGCTATTGGTCAATCGCACAAAGTTAGGCCGCGCCATGCGCGCCACCGCCGAAAGCCCTCGCATCGCGAGCTTGATGGGCGTCAATCCAAACTTTGTGATCTCGGCCACCTTTATGATTGGTGCGGCCCTGGCCGCAGTCGCGGGCATCATGATGGCCACCAACTATGGCAACGCGCATTTTTATATGGGCTTCATCCCGGGGCTCAAAGCCTTTACCGCTGCAGTGCTAGGCGGCATTGGTAATTTAGCCGGCGCCATGATTGGTGGGATTTTGCTCGGCTTGATTGAATCGCTGGGCGCAGGCTACATCGGCGATTTCACCAACGATATCTTTGGCTCAAATTACCAAGATGTGTTTGCCTTTATCGTCTTGATTGTTGTGCTGGTCTTCAGGCCCTCGGGCATCATGGGCGAACGTGTCGCCGATCGGGCGTAGGCAACCTCATGTTTAACAACACCTTAAACAACCCAGCAAAAAAATCGCTTGCGATCGCGGGCTTTATCGCGCTTGCCTTGCTTGCCCCCTTCATCGCACAAACCTTTGGCGGCAATTACTGGGTCCGTATTCTTGATTTCGCACTGTTGTACATCATGCTGGCGCTGGGCTTAAATATTGTGGTGGGTTTTGCAGGCTTGCTTGATTTGGGCTATATCGCCTTTTATGCCGTCGGTGCGTATTTGATGGCTTTGCTCAGTTCGCCGCAACTCACAAGCCAGTTTGCTGACCTTGCGCAGCTGTTTCCAGCAGGTATCCATTTGGGTTTTTGGTGGGTGTTATTCATTGCGGGCCCCATTGCGGCCTTGTTTGGCGTGTTGTTGGGCGCCCCTACGCTGAAGTTGCGCGGCGATTATCTGGCGATCGTCACGCTAGGCTTTGGCGAGATCATTCGTATCTTCTTGAATAATCTTGATCGCCCCGTGAACATTACCAATGGTCCAAAAGGGATTAACGCTATTGACCCAGTCATATTTTTTGGCATTGATTTATCCAAGGCACAAGAGCTCTTTGGGATCAAACTATCACCTGGGCTGATGTATTACTACCTCATCATGGTGTTGGTCATCGCCGTTGTTTTTATTAGCTTGCGGCTACAGCACTCGCGCATCGGTCGGGCCTGGGTGGCCATCCGTGAAGACGAAACCGCAGCCAAAGCCATGGGTATCAATACCCGCAACATCAAGCTCTTAGCCTTTGCCATGGGTGCCACGTTTGGCGGTATCTCGGGCGTGGTCTTTGGTGCGTTCCAGGCCTTCGTCTCGCCTGAATCGTTTGTGCTGTGGGAATCGATTTATGTTTTAGCGATTGTGGTCTTGGGAGGCATGGGGCATATTCCAGGCGTGATCCTTGGCGGTATTCTGCTGGTAGGTTTTCAAGAATTTTTGCGAGAGCTTGCCGAGCCTGCTCAAAAGATGCTGTTTGGGCATGTGTATATCGATGCTGAAGTATTGCGCCAGTTACTCTTTGGCTTAGCCTTGGTGGTCGTCATGCTTTATCGGCCCTCTGGCATCTGGCCCGCGCCAAAACGCGAAGATCGGCCCGTGGTACGAACGCGCAGCCACAGCAGCCGACTTGAAGGGGGGATGTGAGCATGCAGTCTGCCTCACCGCACCCTCTGCTTCATGTGCAACACATCAACAAGCGCTTTGGTGGTTTACAGGCTTTGGATGATGTGGGCCTTGAGATCAACGCCGGGCAAATCTATGGCTTGATTGGGCCAAACGGCGCCGGTAAAACGACCTTT
>JBAXLV010000002.1:0-18573 GCA_037134635.1 Alcaligenaceae bacterium | reverse complement strand
ATCGTCCATGCCGTGCTGCCGCCGGTTTGTCCGCAACTCGCTGACATCCCCATCTATCGCTGGGAATACCACTTTCGCGCCTCTGCCGTCTTAGGGATCGTGGGTGCCGGCGGGATTGGCTTTGAATTAATGGCCGCGCTCAGGCTCATCAATTATGACCAGGTTTCAGCGATTCTCTTGACGATTTTGGCTTGCGTGATTGTGGTCGACGGGCTAGGTGGCGCGTTGCGCAAAGCCCTCAAATGACCCGCTTAGCACTTTAAAAGACGAGCCTTAACGCTCAAAGCAATCAATATCAAAATAATATGCCCAATAAAATTGTTATCACCAATCCGATTCACGATGAAGTGCGTCAACGCCTGGAACAGCATGGCGAGGTCATTATGAACCCTGTGCTCGAGCCCTGGCAGCCCAGCGAACTCGCCGCGCACCTGTCGAGTGCGACAGCAATGATGGGCTTCATGACCGACCGAGTCGATGCAGCATTGCTCAAACAAGCGCCTTCTTTAAAAATCGTCGCCTGCGCACTAAAAGGTTTTGACAACTATGACGTCGCGGCTTGCACACAACGCGGCATTTGGGTCAGCATCGTGCCAGACCTACTCACCGAACCCACTGCCGAGCTTGCCCTGGGCTTGGCGATCGCGCTAGGCAGACACCTACGCCTAGGCGATCAACAACTTCGCACGCAAGCCTTCGATGGTTGGCGCGCGCAATTCTTTGGCAAAGGCTTACACAACTCTGTCACTGCAGTCGTTGGGCTTGGGTTAGTTGGCCAGGCCATCGCTCAGCGCCTAACAGGCTTTGGGTGCAAGTCGCTGTTAAGCGTAGATCCAAATACTTCAGTTGCCGGCGTCACGCCCTGCACGCTGGCTGATGCCCTGCAAAATGCTGATTATGTTTTTGTCGCCGTACCGCTTACAACTGAATCTGTGAATTTGATTGATCATCTCGAATTAACGGCTTGCAAGCCAGGACAGTTATTGATCAACGTTGGACGCGGCTCGGTGGTGAATGAACTGGCCATCGCACAGGCCTTAGAAAGCGGCCGTCTTGGGGGCTATGCGGCCGATGTCTTTGCCTGCGAGGATTGGGCACTTAGCGACCGCCCATTGGTGATCGAACCTAGATTACTCGCACACCCTGCCACCGTTTTTACCCCTCACTTAGGTTCGGCGGTGCGCTCGGTACGACTCGCAATTGAACAGCGCGCGGCCGACAACATCATCGCGGTGCTAACGGGCGCGGCACCTCCTGATGCAATGAACGTGCCGCTGTAAGCGACGCCTAGTCAAACGCTTTCAGGTTTTTGTCTTAAACTGGGTTTTTGTTATTTACGATAACGCCCTCACCTATGACATCAATCACCCCTATCCCTGCCACCCTCATCCCAGGCGATGGCATTGGCCCTGAAGTGGTCAAGGCAACCGTTGCGGTGCTTGAAGCCCTAGGTGCTCCATTTCAGTGGGAGACTCAACTTGCGGGGATGGCCGCGTTTAATACCTGCGGAGACCCGATGCCGCAAGCTTTGCTCGACAGCATCCGTAAAAACGGCCTGGCGCTCAAAGGCCCGCTTACTACGCCTATTGGCGAAGGTTTTCGATCGGCCAATGTTCGGCTGCGCGAAACCTTTGGCTTATACGCCAACGTGCGCCCAGCACTCACTATTGTGCCCGGGCGCTTCGACAAAATCGATATCGTGTTGATTCGCGAAAACCTTGAAGGTTTTTATGTGGCGCACGAGCACTATCTGGCGGTGGGCGATGACCCGCGCGCGGTGGCACTGTCTTCAGGCGCCAACACACGTGCCGGTGTAAACCGCATTGCACGTTATGCGTTTGAATATGCGGTTAAGCACGGCCGTAAAAAAATCACCATCGTGCACAAGGCCAATGTGCTTAAAGTATTAACAGGCTTATTTTTAGAAGAAGCGCGCAACGTTGCACGCGAATACGAAGGCCGTGTGGCGGTAGACGATCGCATTGTTGACGCCTGTGCCATGCAACTAGTGCTCAATCCTTGGCAGTTTGACATGCTGTTGTGCACGAATTTATTCGGAGATATTTTGTCGGATGAATTGGCCGGCTTAGTCGGCGGCTTAGGCTTAGCGCCTGGTGCAAACATTGGTAAAGACGTTGCGATCTTTGAAGCGGTGCATGGCTCGGCGCCAGACATTGCCGGCAAAGGGATTGCCAATCCAATTTCACTACTACTCGCCTCGGGCCTAATGCTCGACCATGTCGGACATTCTGACCTTGCCAATCGCTTGCGCCAAGCGATTGATCTAACGCTGAATCAAGACAACATCAAAACAACAGACTTAGGCGGCAAGGCAACGACCATCGCCTGTACTGAGGCGTTGGTTAAACGGATTAAGGGCTAGAGTCTCGTATACCCTGATGCCCACACCCCCGATTTGGGCTTTAAACTCGTGGTCATCAAGACTCAGTCGCAAAAAACTTAAAAAGAAATCGCCCCCAGGAGCCACCATGTTGCACTTTTCAGTTTCAACAGTGACCAAATTCGCGAGTGTCTTAGCCATAGCGCTAGCCAGCATCCTATCGACGGTCTCGGCACAGTCGCAAGACTATCCCAATCGGTCGATTCGCTTTTTGGTCCCCTACTCGGCTGGCACGACCACCGACGTGATCGCCCGGCTTTACGCTCAAAAATTGGGAGAGCTGTTGGGTCAAAATATTGTTGTCGATAACAAAACAGGCGCCGGCGGCAACATCTCGGCTGACACTGCTGCCAAGGCTGCACCCGATGGCTACACGCTAACCTTTTCAACCAGCGCAACACACGCCACGAATCCGGCCCTGTATCCCAACATCCCTTTTGACCCCATCAAAGATTTCACCCATATCGCCTTGATGGTGGCCGCCCCAAATATGTTGGCCATCAATCCCAAGATCCCCGCCAACAACATGGCCGAGTTGATTGCCTATGCAAAAGCGAATCCCGGCAAACTGACCTATATCTCTGCCGGTTCTGGCACCTCGCCACACATGGCGGGCGAACTACTGAAAACACTGGCAGACATCGATATTCGGCACATTCCTTATAAAAACATTACGCAGGGCTTCAGCGATTTATTCGCAGGTGAAGTTTCGATGGCGTTTTATCATGTGCCCGTCATTTATCCGCATGTGCAATCTGGTCGCTTACGGGCACTGGGCATTGCCACCACCACACGCAGCCCGATCGCGCCTGAAGTACCGCCCATTAGTGATACGGTCAAGGGATATGACCTGTTGCCCTGGTGGGGTTTGGCAGGCCCTGCCGGCTTACCCCAGAACGTGATCGACAAGCTTTATCAAGCCACGACCACAATTTTGGCGGATCCGGCGACTCAAAAACGTTTTATTGAACTTGGGTTAATTATTACTCCGATGAATACAAAAGACTTCAACGCCTTTACCATTACCGAACTCGCCAAGTGGACTAAGATCGTTAAGGATTCGGGCGCGACAGCGAACTAAAGCATGGCAACCATCTCAAGGTCTAAAATCCTGGCCACGACCGTTGTGGGCAGTTATCCCCAGCCTGCATGGCTAGTTGACCATGCACTGCTAGCCCAAGGCGTACCACGTACGCGCTTACGCGAACTCTGGCGGATCGCGCCCGAACAACTTCAGAGCGCACAAGATGATGCAACCCTGTTAGCGATTCGTGACATGGAGCACGCTGGCATCGACATCATCACCGACGGCGAGATTAGACGCGAAAGTTATTCGAACCGTTTTGCGAATTCACTGGATGGTGTCGACGATCAAAACCCTGCAGTCATTCATTCGAGCAACGGGCTCGAAACCTCGATCCCACGCGTCGTTGGAAAAATCGAACGCATACATTCTGTTGAGGTCGATGACTTTAAGTTTTTAAAAAAGAACACAGAACGCTTAACGAAAGTTACTCTGCCCGGCCCGTTCACCATGGGTCAACAGGCAAAAGATGAGTACTACCATGACGAAGAAGCAATGGTCATGGACTTTGCCGCAGCCGTAAACGCTGAAGCACTCGCCTTGCAAGCCGCCGGCGCAGACTTTATTCAACTTGACGAGCCCTGGTTACGGCACGACCCAGAGGCGGCTAAACGTTACGCGGTCAAAGCCATTAACCGTGCCTTGCAGGGCATCAGCGTACCCACGATTGTGCACCTGTGCTTTGGCTACGCCGCAGTTGTCAAAGGGCAAAAGCCGACAGGCTATTCATTTTTACCAGGTCTTGGCGATTCGATTGCCACTCAAATTTCAATTGAAGCCGCACAACCCAAACTTGACCTTGGCGTGCTGGCTGATTTGGCTGGTAAAAAAATTATGCTGGGTGTGTTGGATCTGGGTAATCAACAAATTGAAACGGCCGAGCAAGTGGCGAGTCGAATTCGCGCTGGGCTGAAATACGTCAAAGCAGAACAACTGATCCCCGCACCCGATTGCGGCATGAAATATCTACCACGCGAAGTTGCTTTCGGAAAACTTTGTGCACTGAGCCAAGGTGCACAACTTGTACGGGCGGAGCTAGGTATTCTCTAACAATTAGGGGTGGCAACATGAACCGACTCATTCAAAAAATGATGACGCAGAACGCCTTGAATCGCTGGTCTTTGCTTTTTATTGCAGGGGTCATCGGATCCCTCAGCGCGATCTCACCCGCAAGCGCACAAGCCGATTATCCAACACGCCCCATCAAAATCGTGGTGCCCTATACGGCGGGTGGTAATGTTGATATCACCGCGCGCGTGATTTCCAAAAAACTCTCTGAGCAACTTGGGCAACAGGTGATCGTTGAAAATCGCCCGGGCGCCAGTACCATCATCGGCAGTCAGTCCGTCGCAAAAAGCCCACCTGATGGCTACACCTTGTTGGTTACCGGCACCATCACGTCGGCCCACACCATGAATCCAGGTTTGTTCGCCAACCTACCCTATGACACGAACAAAGATTTTGCACCGATCAGCCTAGTGACTCAGTTGTCATTAATCGTTGTGGTACACCCTTCTCTGCCTGTCAAAACACTGCCCGAGCTGATTGCCTTGGCAAAAGCGCAACCTAAACAGATTAACGTAGCAACAGGAGGCTCGGGTGGCTCATCAAACTTGGCGGTTGAACTGCTGACCATGGCCTCTGGCGCACAATTTACTGCCGTGCACTACAAAGGCAATGCGCCAGGCTTAGCAGACACGGTTGCAGGGCAAACCTCGATGATGATTGAAACTACATCGACTGCACTGCCGCACATCAGGGGTGGCAAACTGCGGGCGCTTGCCGTGACGGGTGTTAAACGCTCGCCGCTGTTGCCCGACGTGCCTACCGTTGCTGAATCAGGGTACCCAGATTACAACGTGACCTTTAAGCTTGGCATGCTTGCGCCAGCCGGTACGCCTAGTGCCATCCTAGAAAAACTGGCAGGCGAAGTCGCCAAAATTTCACGCGACCCTGTCATCCAGCAAACCTTTGCCGAGCAAGGCTCAGAAGCCATCAGCAGCACACCACAAGCCTTTGCCGCCGAGATTGAAGCTGACATCATCAAGTGGACTGATGTCATGAAAAAGAACGGGATCAAGGCCGAGTAAGCCTCTTGTTAAACCAGGCAGCTTGGTGAATAATAGGTCGATAACAAAAATCTAAGGGGATCACTATGCAACACGAAACGTCGCATCACGCAGCACCCGCTAGCACCATGAGTTCGAAAGACTTTTGGGCGATCATGTTGCTCGTCTTTGGCCCATCGGCCCTGACACTTTGGTGGGTGATTCACCAAGCATCACAATAATCGCAGAGCCTGCGCACGCCGGCTCATATCATTGCAATCACGGCCGCAGCGCGTTACTTGGCGAACAAAGAACTCATATTTGCAAAAGCTTTGAACTCGATTGCGTTGCCCGACGGGTCCATAAAAAACATGGTTGATTGCTCGCCGACTTCGCCTTTGAAGCGTGTGTAGGGCTCAATCACAAACTTGGTACCAACCGCTTTAAGTTTGGCCGCCATCACTTCCCATTGCGGAATCGACAACACGGCACCAAAGTGGCGCACCGGAACTTGATGATCGTCAACGGCGCTGGTTTGCTTATGACCGCACTCGTCAGGCGCCAGATGCGCCACGATTTGGTGACCATAAAAGTCAAAATCCACCCAATCAGGTGCGCTACGGCCTTCGCCACAGCCTAGCAACCCGACATAAAACTGGCGCGCTTCTTCAATATCGCGTACAGGAAAAGCCAGATGAAAAGGGGGCATCGCAGTCGCTTGAGCAGACATTTAAAACCTCAAATTAAACAAGATTGATCAGACAGACCAGATTGTACAAAACAAATGGCCCTTTTAGCCCCTAAGAGGCAATCAACGAGGCTCGATCAATTTTATAAATCTGGATTGCACGGGCAAAACCTTTGGGCGTCATTTCTTTAAAGGGATGAACACCCTCAGTCTGTGACAGATTTGAATACGTCTTGATATCTAACAGTATTTCGCCATCTGCCGCTGCGTCGCACAGCCTGGCTGATAGATTACACACGCTGCCAATCGCTGCATAATCAAAGCGCCCTTCGCAGCCCATCATCCCTAGGGTAGCGTACCCTCTGGCGATCCCCACCCCAAAACCCAACTGAAAACCCATCTTCTTCCAACTCGCTTGTAAGTCAATAAACGAAAGCTGCATGTCGGCTGCCAACTGAATCGCCACATCACTTTGCGCTTCGCAAGGGATTGGATCATTAAAAAATATCATGATCCCATCCCCGGCAAAGTGTTCTAACGTGCCATTGTGTTTGCTGATCAAGCGACCCATCTTTCCATGATAGGCACTCAAAATTTTCATGACCTCTTCGGGTTCAGCTGAATCCACTAAAGAAGTAAAGCCTCTTAAATCAATGAACACGACTGAAATCTCGGCGCGATGCGGCTCGAAAAGCGTTCTGCCTCCGTCACGAAACATCTTGTTTGCCACCTGTTCTGGCAAAAACCGTTTTAAACCCGCCAGCTTCTCTAGCTCAGCAACCTGCGTTTGCACCTGCTCGGCCAAAGTCTCTGACAGCTGTTTCAATTCTTCGTTTTTATGTACGAGCCGCTCTTGCAATTCGTTGATGCGTAATAAAGACTTTACGCGGGCGAACAGTTCTGCCTGATTAATAGGCTTACACAAAAAATCATCTGCGCCCATCTCGATGGCCTTCACGCGCTCTAGATCGTCTAAGGCGGTGACCATAATGATGGGCAACAGACTCGTCGCCTCATCAGCCCGCAAGCGCTGGCAAACGGTATAGCCCGAGATATCCGGCATCATGACATCAAGCAAAACCAAATCGGGTTTATTTGCCTGGATTTTTTCTAAGGCCTCTACTCCACCTGCGGCAGTCGAAACAGCAAAGCCATTGCCCTCTAAAAGTGCAGAAAGCAACTTCACATTCATCGCATTATCATCAACAACCAAGATCTGGGCGGGTTGCATCGTCATATTCATCTTATTCAATTTCTCACTAATACTAAATAATTTAACTACTTACACTTAGACGTAATTCAAGTACTCTGCACCCAATCAAAAAAACCTGTCCCGACCAAAAAAACGCATGAAAACAATCTTAATCGTTGAAGACCACGAACTAAACCTCAAGCTCATGCAAGAAGTTTTGCGCGGTCAAGGCTATCAAACATTGTCAGCACGCTCGGGCGAAGAATGCATGGCACTTTTAGAAACTGTCTTGCCAGATTTGATCTTGATGGACATACATATGCCCGGGATCAGTGGCATTGAAACCTTAATCTTGTTAAAAAAGAAGCTCGCTTTTGCGAATACCCCTGTCATCGCCGTCACGGCTTCAGTCATGCCAAGCGATAAGTTATCGACACTCGAAGCCGGCTTTGATGCCTTCATTGATAAACCAATCGACATTGAAACTTTTTTAGCTACCGTTGAAAAGCACCTTAATTTGTCAAATTAATTTGACGGCACCGCAAGAGAAAAAACTAACCATTTTGCTGAGGTAAAGAAAAGTAAAAGCGTGAGCCTACCCCGGGTTGCGACTCTACCTTCAACGTACCGCCATGTATTTCAATCAATCTTTTTGAAATCGCCAGGCCTAAGCCCGTGCCTTCTGTCGTGCGGTTCAAAATGTTATCAACCTGTCTAAAGTCATCAAAGATCTCGACAAGCTGATCCTCTGCAATGCCAATTCCAGTATCAATGACTTCAAATTGAATTTCGTCACTGCGTACAAAAACAGTCAAGCTAATCACACCGCCAGGGAGTGTGTACTTGATCGCATTGGTCAGTAAGTTGAGAAGCACTTGTCTTAACTTGGTTTTGTCTGCGACACAACGACCCTCACCTTCGATACTAAATTGAATTTTGAGCCCTCCTCTTTCTGCACGTTGCCGCGTCAGGATCAAGGTTGTTTGCACAAAGTCCAACAATTCAAAGGTGCTTGAATCTAGCGCGATCTGACCAGATTCGATCTTGGCCAAATCAAGAACGTCGTTAATGAGCGTCAACAAATGCTTACCTGACGTGTGGATGTCGCCGACGTATTCATGCTGCTTATCATTCAACGGCCCAAACGTGCGTCGGTGCAGCAGTTCTGAAAAACCAATGATGGCATTCAATGGCGTGCGCAGCTCGTGCGACATATTCGCCAGAAACTCTGATTTAAACCGATTCGCACGCTCTAACTGGCTGTGACTCCAGACGAGTGATTTATGTTTTTCGGCAATTTCTACCGTTCTTTGCTGAACTCTGCGCTCAAGATCTTTATTTTGCGTGTCGACCACCTCTTTCGCCGACAATAGCTCCTCTTGCAATATTTTAACTTCACGAAATTCATTCAAAATCAGACGGTCTTTTTTCAAAAACTCCCTAATGAAAAAAACCAAAAGACCAAGTCCTAATAGAGCGCCCAACAGGCTGTAGATTAAAAATCTACGATAATTTTGCAGAAAGATATCGCTACCAATTGAGACTGAAGTAAAAAATGGATAGCCATCAACGTATCCAACGGCGACCATTCTTTTTATTTGCGAATCAGTCGTCTCGGCGAGTTCTGAATCTACCGTTATAAATATCTTCGGCAGACCTCCAGAATCACCGCCAGACAGCCGATTGCGCATCTTTTGATCAACTTTTAAAATGATTTGCTCTTGCAGCGGCCAAGAAGCCATCACCAAGGAATCATCTCGATACAAAGCGATGCGCGCCGAGGGCCCAAGATGAGAAAAAAGCGCTTTATAAAAGGATGAAAAACTGTCGACCGACATACCGATCAACACCAATCCTAAAAATTCTCCGTTGCGATCATCCAGGCGTTTGGTCAGATAAAAAACCCATTTGTCTGTCCCCCTATTTTTAACGGGTTGGCTATAAAACGTTTGAGAGCCTGCACGGTTTTTATGCCATGAGTAATAATCTCGATCGCTTAGATTAATAGGTGGGGGTGGATAGCTTCTTGTGAAATTTAAAACACGCCCATCTTTGGCGACCACGGTGGCAACGTCAATCAAGGGATTGCTATTGATTTTTTGATTCAGTGAACTAAACTCCTGCGCGCGCGTGACATAGGCTTTGAAGTCCTCTTCATTCGTGAATCGCTGACTAACCAATTCAGAATAAATACCCTCAAGCGCTACATTTGCTGAATACAGCGTTTGCTGTGCATGCGCCGTAAGCGAAAGAGATAAGTCTGTTAAGTGCTCAGAATATTGCTTTTCTGCTGTTTGATATTCAAAATAATTCAAAATTCCTGTTAACAACACGGTAATGGCGCCGAGCGTAACCCCTCCTAGCTGAACCAACCAACGATTACTCAGCTTTTTTTCTGAGGCGTACGTGCGAGTGTTCATTCAGATCTGTCGCACGAAGATATTTTCTTTGATGCGTATAGCATTTTCATTTTTTACCATTCAAAAAAGAAGTCAAAATCGGGCCGAGCCCTTTGCATTCAATCAGTTCTCGCTCTTCAAGCTCGTACTGATCCAAGATTGCGTCGCGAACAATGGGCGAAACCTGAATGCGCCCGATCTGCGAAGTCGACTCCATGCGACTTGCCGTATTGACCGTATTACCCCATAAATCATAAGAAAACTTCGTATAACCGATCACGCCTGCCACCACTGGCCCTGAGTTCAAACCAATCCGCATGTTCAACTCCATGCTGTGCTGTTGATTAAAGGCCTTTAAGTCTTCAAACATACCTAAGGCCATTTCGGCACAGATATGCGCGTGATCCGAGCGTGGGATCGGTAACCCTCCTACCGCCATATAAGCGTCACCGATTGTTTTTATCTTTTCGAGGCCAAGGTCCTCAGCACGCCGGTCAAAACGACTAAACAAATCATTCAGCAGGCGTACCAGCTCGGCTGCTGAGGTCGACGTAGACAGCTTGGTGAAGCCAACGAGATCACTGAACAAAATCGTGACATCAGCGTAGCTACTCGCTATATTTTGCTCACCTCGTTTTAGACGCTCAGCGATCGGCTTTGGCAAAATATTAAGCATTAGTTTTTCTGTTTTAAGCTGCTCGATATTCAGTAATTCTTTTTCTCGTTGCAACTCAATGATGCGTTCACGATTTAAGTCACCTAAGCGTTTTTTCGCCAAGGCTGAAAATACCCGTGCACGCAACAGTACCGAATTAAAAGGTTTAGGCAAATAATCTTCTGCGCCAATTTGAATACACTCGACCGTGCGATCAAATTGATCGGATCCAGATACGATAATGACTGGCACATGCGTTAATTCAGGATCTGCTTTGATGATTCTGAGCACACCAATGCCATCTAGCTCAGGCATCTCCATGTCAAGCAGCATCAAATCAAACGATTCTTTACGCAAGAGCTCAATCGCCGAAGCACCATCCGCTGCAACTTCTGTATTCATTACTCCAATCGTATTGAGCTCTCTTTTAAGTACCAATCGAAGCGATCGACTATCGTCTACGATCAGCACCTTCATGCGACCAGTGTCTTTCAGCAGCTCGATCGACAACAACTCTTGCGACGAAAGATTACCAATTCCGTTGATAGTTCCTAGCATGTCAACCCTAATTTTTAATGATTTGATTTGCAATAGACCGATCCTCGGCCGATGCGTATATTTTGATATTGCGTGGCTTCCGAAAATATCGACTCAGATGAACCCAGCATCAGATAGCTCTTTTCATCATTAAGTTGTTGGTGCATCTTGTTTAAAACAAGGTCGCGATGCGTTCGATTGAAATAAATCAGCGCATTACGAATCAAGATCAAATCAAACTTTGGTAATGCGCCCCATGAAGTGATCAAATTTAGCGTACGAAACTCAACGCAAGACATCACCTGTCGCGACAATTGATATGACCCACAGGGGTTCGGACTAAAAAAGCGATCCAGCTGTACTTTGGTCAACCCACGATTAGCGTCAAGCGCCGAATAGACGCCTTTTCGGCCCACCTGTAAGGCTGTCGCCGAAATATCAGTTGCCAAAATATTAACCGACCAGCCCTTTAATTGCGCTTGAAAATCTTCAAGAATCATTGCAATGCTATAGGGCTCTTGTCCAGTTGAGGCCGCCGCACACCAGATGTTGAGTCGCTTGACATCCTGACGGGCCGTAATCAACGCAGGCAGCAGCGTTTCGCGAATCATTTCAAAGGGATACCCGTCACGAAAGAAAAAGGTTTCGTGCGTCGCCATCGCTTCAAAACACTTCCAATGAAGAGGCTCAAGTGGCGTGACGACAAGTTTTTGTAACAACTTTTCGTAATCAGTGAAGCCGTTCTCTTTGGCAAGCGGCTCAAGCCGCGCGCGAATCAAATACTCCTTAGACAAATCCAGAGAAATACCGACATTGGCTTCGAGCAGACCACAAAACGCAAGAACCAAGCTGGCGTTCACGTGACGACCGGTGGAGATGAGCGTTTACGGGCAAGCATCACATTAATTTCATTATGGATCTCACTGAGCGGAAGCACTTTCTGCGCTAATCCAGCGCGCACTACGGCTCCAGGCATACCCCAAATTACACTCGACGCCTCATCTTGGGCAATCACTTCACCACGCGCTTGCACGATTTGTTGAGCACCCAAAGTACCGTCACTTCCCATTCCGGTCAACACGACCGCCAAGAGACGACTGGCATAAACTTTTGCCGCCGAGCGAAACAAGACATCGACCGCAGGACGACAAAAGTTTTCAGGCGGATCTTGATTAAGTTGGATAATCACCCGCCCACCAATATCCTTGACCACCATGTGATAGCCACCGGGGGCTAAATAACCCTGCCCCGCAACTGCGACCTCACCGTGCACGGCCTCTTTCACCGGCATACCGCTTACGCTAGTTAATTTTGCCGCTAAGGTTTCTGTAAATTGGGGCGGCATGTGCTGGACTATAAATACCGGCACCCTCAATGGCTCTCGCCATTGAGAGAATAGTTGCGTGAGCGCTGCGGGACCACCGGTTGACACCCCAATACAAACTGCGTCAATTGGATTTGAAAACAGCCCCGCAAGTGCGCTCACTGTAGACTGGGGAGGCACCTTTGCGACAGGAGGTGTATTCGGTTTTTGATTGCCAACACTCAAACCACCTCGACTAGCCGTCTGTTCAGCCGAGATCACTGAAGCCTTATCTCGCCCACAAAGCGCTCGAATCCTTGGAATCAAGGCTTGCTCAAGAACCTTAATCGACTCTTTAGGATCATTTAAGTTACTTGGCTTACTTACGTAATCGCTTGCACCATTGATTAATGCGGTCAAGGTACTTTGTGTGCCTGCCTGAGTCAGCGAGCTGAACATAATGATCGGCAGGGACCCCTCAAATTTTCTGATCTCTCGCAACGCTTCAAGACCATCCATCACAGGCATCTCAACGTCTAGGATTACCACATCAGGACGCGTACGCCGAACAAAGGTCACGGCAGCCTCGCCGTCGTTGGCGGTCCCAATGACCTCGAGATCAGCCTGCGCAGTCAGTGCGTTACGAATGATTCGACGCATGACTGCAGAGTCGTCAACGATCAACACCTTAATGGGTGCTACCGCGAGTGGTGTAGCGAGCGTCATTACTTTGGTAGTCCTATCAGTTTTTTATACATAACATTTGCAAGCTCAATGCTCAACGATCGATTGATCCGTCAGTTTTGGAAGCGAATTTGACTGAGTCAGCTCTTCAGCTATTTTTTTTGAATCAACAATCAAAAGTAATTTATCGGGTAATTTATGCACGCCCAAAATTAAGGATTTCGACTCTTCGGGAAAGTTCTTAGGCGGTGGCTCAAAGGTATCTTCATACAGCACGACAATCTCGCCTACGTCATCGACCAGCGCCGCGGTAATCAGGCCGTTTGACTTGAGAATAATACTAATCGAGTCATCGTCGCGACAGCTTGAATCGAGATTAAATCTTGCATGCATGTTGATTGCCGGAACAATCTCGCCACGTAAATTGACAATGCCCCGAACGGTACCAGGGCTGCGCGGTACGGGCGTGATTTTAAGATCGCGATTCAACTCAAGAACATCTGAAGCCACAATGCCAAAGAAGAACTCGCCCAAATAAAATGTGATGAATTCAGTAGATTGCTTCATGACGAAAACATGTCAATTGTTTGAGGATAACTACTAGAATTTTGCGGCAGGTTGTAGAGCATTCTGATTTCTTGTAGATCCAAAATATTGATGATGTAATCATCGCGAATGACACAGCCTCGCAAGCCTCGTTGAGGGGGCTCTGTCCGATGGAAATTCGCCGGAACATTTGTAATGTCTTGCACTTGTCTGACCACTAGCCCAATCGGTTGATCGTTATGAAAATGCACAATCACTGACAACAGCTCGTCATCTTGATACTGTCTTGCTGTTGCGCCCTGCACATACTGATCTAGTGGGATCAGGGGCATAATCCCATCACCATAGGTCACAACATCGCGATCGCCGTTGCGTTGGATTTTAGAGGCCGCAACCTTTTCGAGACGCTCGACGTAGGAAAGCTCGATTGCGAGGTTATCCAAACCAGGCAGATTGAATAGCAAAATCGGAACCTCTTTGGTCGCAACTGAATCACTCAACTGGCGATCGGGGTTCAAGGCTCGCGCTTGCAGCTTAGCTACTAACCCTGAGTTAGTTGCAATGCCGTCAACATGTAGAATCAAAGCAACTCGACCATCTCCCAGAATAGTAGCGCCCGCAAATTCAGAGATATCTTTCAACCCTTGCCCAAGAGATTTAACGACCACCTCTTGTATGTCTAACACTTCGTCGACTGCCAAACCAAACAGCACGCCGTACGACTGCAGTATGGCAACGTGTAGCCCCTGCCCGGCACCTGGCAACGCAGCATCTAGATTTAACTGTTTAGAGAGAAACAGTAGCGGTACAAGCTGCCCACGTAAACGAAAAACGGGCACACCATAAAAATCTTCTAGTTCTGTTTCATTACGTTTAGCATCAAGATGAATCATCTCGACGATGCTGTTTTGAGGGATCGCGTACCTTTCACCCTGGCAACGGACAAACAGCGCGGGCATGATAGCGAGCGTCAAAGGAATTTTTAGGCGCATATTAGTGCCACGCCCGCGGTGACTTTCAACTTCTACTGTGCCTCCAATATTTGAAATATTTGTTTTAACGACGTCAGCGCCAACACCTCTACCAGACAGGTTCGTAACAGTTTTTTTCGTTGAAAATCCGGGCATGAAAATAAATGGCAGTAACTGGCTATCGCTAAACTGAGCTGCATCGCTTACATCGGCAAGATTTTTTTCAACTATTTTTTCGCGCACCGCTTCATAATCGATGCCCGCCCCGTCGTCGGCAATTTCTATAACCACCATCCCATTCTCGTGATTGGCGCGCAAAAGAATACGACCGATCTCTGCCTTGCCTCGTTCGAGCCTCGCCGACGGAATTTCAATGCCATGATCAACACAATTTCGAATGATGTGTACAAGCGGATCCCGAATCGTATCAAGCAGCGTTCTATCAAGCTCGGTGTCAGCACCTTCTTGAATCACTTCCACTTTTTTTCCCAATTCAGCTGAAATATCTCGAACTAACCTAGGAAATTTCATCCAGACTTGTGAGATCGGCTCCATTCGAGTGGTCATCATGCGCTCTTGTAATTCGCGCGTTAATAAATCGATACTTCTGACTGCAGCAGAAAATCCAGGATCAAGTAATACATTTGTAAAAGGAAGCAAGCGATTTCGTGCTAACACCATCTCGCTGGCGACATTGATGAGCTTATCGAGAACCTCTAGATTCACCTTGACTGGTGCCGCAGCCAGCTCATTGGATTTACTGGCCTTTGGTTTTTTTAGTTCAGTCGTTTGACGATTACCTTCAGTTTCTTGATTATTCGAGACAGCAGCTTCAACGGACACCGAAGGTGGGGTATCCGTCGCAGGCAAAACAGTCTCACTTTCTGCTTTAGACGAAGTCCCGTCCAGATCAACCGTGGTTGCTGTCGCATGGTCAACACGTGCGGCAACGAGGAAGTCATTTGGCAATGACTTCCCACCTGCCAATGCTAAAAGTCGATCGACTAGCGTCGCATGACTACCGCTTGGTTCAACATGCTGTTCATCGATCTCGACCACGAGTTCCCGTATAAAGTCGACGGACTCAAGTAAAGTATTTGCCGCAACCGTGTCAAATTGCACGTCACCTTCACGCAAACTACTGAGTAAAGTTTCGGCCGCATGCGACAATTGTTCTAAGCGCTTAAAACCCAACACACCACTGCTACCCTTCAGGGTATGCATGCCCCTAAAAATATTACCAATGAGATTTCCATCTCCCGGACTCAGCTCAAGCTGAACAAAGCTTTGGTCAAGCATATCGAGAATCTCTCGTGCCTCGAGAATGAACTCGACCATAATCTCGTCATCGAAATCAAGACCCTCGAGATTCGTTCGGGATACATCACCAGACGCAATCGCTTCGCTAGACGCGTGAAACGGATCACTAGGATGCTGACCCTGCAACACAACAAGCGGCTGTTTTGCTGGAAGATCAGACGAAACCGCCTGTGTGACGGCCGCACTGGATTTAGGTGTCTCTTTAGGTGCCGAGGCAGATGCTGTGCCCGCCTGAGCCGATGGGAGACCTTTGGCGAGCGCCAATAAACTATTCACAAGCGCTTCATCATCACCCGCTGGCTCTACCCGATGCGCGTCGATATTGGCAACAATATCGCGAATGACATCAACAGCCTTTAACAAGCTGCTGGCTTGGTTTGAATCAAACTGCAGGGAGCCATCCCGTAACGCACTCATAAGAGACTCAGCCGCGTGGGCCAACTTTTCTAAGCGCTTGTAGGCAAAGACGCCACTGCTGCCTTTTAGCGTGTGCATCCCGCGAAAGATATTGCCGATCAGCTTACTATCGTCAGGCTTTAATTCAAGCTGCACAAAATCCTGATCTAACGCATCGAGTATCTCTCGGGCCTCGAGAATAAACTCCAATACGATTTCATCGTCCGACTCTTCCATTTTTTGCTCGATATCGACGTTGAAACTAGACTAGAACTTGAATTTATTGACTAAACTCTGCAGTTCAACCGCAATCTCAGCTAATTGCTGCGCAGCCACTTTTGAGTTGGTCGCACCCTCCGTCGTGTTTTGTGCCGTTTCGGATACATACACAATGTTCGATGCAATATTGGCACTACTGCTCGCTGCCGAAGTAACGTTACGCCCCATTTCACCCGTTGTGGCTGCCTGCTCTTCAACAGCGCTCGCGATCATTCCAGAGATATCGTTAATTTTATTAATCACGTTTGTGATTTCTACGATCGCACTGACAGCTTCTTTTGTGTTGCCCTGAATCGAACTGATGTTGCCACCAATTTCTTCAGTCGCCTTTGCTGTTTGACGCGCAAGCTCTTTCACTTCATTTGCAACAACCGCAAAACCCTTTCCCAACTCACCGGCGCGCGCCGCTTCAATCGTGGCGTTCAAAGCTAGCAAATTCGTCTGCTCCGCGATGCTTGAAATCATCTTGAGAACATTACCGATTTCAAGACTACTGCTATCCAACTTGGTCATGGTTGCGCTTGCCTGCTGAGCGAGCGACACCGCCTGGGTAGCAATCGTTGAGGCCTGAACCGCGTTGATTGATATTTCACGAATCGTTGCACTCATCTCTTCAACACTGGCCGCACAGGCCTGTGTATTACTGCTGACCTCGCTGGCAGCGCTCGAGACCACTTTGGCTTGTGCAGAGGTCTCTTCTGCATTCGAGCTCATCTGTGTGCTCACTGCTGCCAGCTCTTCAGAAGACGACGCGAGTGTCGCCGCGTTTCTAGAGATCGCCACAAAGGATTGGCGCGCCGTATCAATCAAGCGATTAACTTGCTGACTGATCTCAAGGAAAAAACCTTCTTTGTTTTCAAGAGGCACCGCAGCCGTGAAGTCGCCGGCCGCTGCGAGCGAAATAATCGCACCGATTTCTTCTGTGGTTTGTTGCGCTTTGATATTATTTGCTTTAACCGTCGCAGCAATCGCTGCGCCCGCTTGCAAACTTGTCTGAAGTTTAAGCACATCGTTTGCCATGAGGCCGATTTCATTTTTGAAATTGGTATAGGGAACATGGGTCTCGAGTTTCTCTGCTCCTAAGTCGTTTAAAGAAGCTGACAAACCGGCGATGGGATTTTTAATTGAGCGCGTGATGAAAATACCCAGAATCACGCTCAACAACACACCGATCGCGAGGCCGATCCAGATCGTCAGAATCAACATACCAGATAGCTCGACGTTCGCCTCATAGTTGATACGCGCGCCATCTGTTTTAGCGGCAGCGATTTCAGCAAAATTTTTAACTGTTTGAGCGAGCATTGTTTGATATTCTTTGCCGGCCACCAATTGGTATGACTTGGCCGCTCCGTCATCACCCTCGCTGACTTTAATAATGTTGTCGACGCTTTTAAACCACAGACCTAACTGCTCTTCCGCTGCCGCTAGTTTCGCTTTTAATTCAGGGCGTATGATCGTGCCTTTAACCCCTTCTAAATTCGTCAACATCCCTTTTTTAACGCCATCGATTACCGCCGTCGCCTCTACTGCAGCAATCGAATCCTGCATACTTCTTGCGAGCAATGATCGGTTCAAAATACGCCCGATCGCGTTCACATCACGGTTGACCTGCCGGATCAGAGATACCCCGATCAAGTCTTTCTTGTAAATTGCTTCTGTCGAGTCAACCAACATATTGACCCGCCAGATGGTCACACTGGAAACAATACCCAGAAGCACAATGAATATAAAGAAAGCAATCGACAGCTTCGTGGCAAGTGCTAATCTTTCAAAACGACTGAACATGCTACTGCTCCTGATTTTCAGTTAGAGGGTACAAACGAACAAAGTCACTCAAGATCATGGCTATGAAAAACTTAGCCTTTGCGATTCAGTTGAATTGCGGCGCTCGCAACATGAACCTTAACGCTAGTGGTAAACGTTAATTTGCAAGATCAGCGTGACTTTTGCCCTGCTAATTGGCTATATGGCGTCTGACTCGGACGAAATGCTAAGGTAGAAGTCTTCAAACATTGTTGATCACACGCATGAAGACCACCCCTACTGCAATTCAAACCAACGCAAGCGACC
>JBAXLV010000001.1:0-18741 GCA_037134635.1 Alcaligenaceae bacterium | reverse complement strand
AAGCCGAGCCCGCCTGTTGATAGATACGCGGTACGTTTTGAAATCGAGTGACTTGCCATATAGAAATTGTTTAAGGTTTTTGATCGAGCATTTTTAAGAGCTCTGTAAAGGTTTGGGTATCACGTACGATTTCAGCGGCAAGTTCTTCTGGACTTTTGAGGTCGAGCGCGTAGCCCTCTTTTGCAAAGGTGGCGTACTCTGGACTATTAATGACTTGGGCAGAGGCGCTCACCAACTTGTCGAGCACCTCTTTGGGCAAGCCCTTTGGTCCCATGACATAGAATTGGGCGGACAGCGTAGTCTTATAACCCTGATCAATCGTTGAGACGGCCTCTGGCACTGGGTCATAGGTGCCCTGTTTAAACGCAGCCAGTACGCGGACTTTTCCTGCTTGCACTTGCCCCGGAATACCGACCGCACCGGTAAAGAGCGTGGCCTCTACCCGATTGCCCAACAGTGCAAGCAAGGCTTCGCCACTGCCGCCGGTGAACGGAATCGTACGCAGCTTAAGGTCGCTATTTCTGTTGAATTCTTGGGCGAGTAAGTCAGGAACCGTTCGCAGACCCGATACTGAGGCGCGCACTTTATTTGGATTCTTTTTGACGTGGGCTAAAAAATCGTCAAAGGTTTTCCAGGGTGCGTCTGCACGTACGACCAGTATGATCGGCATCACCCCCAGCTTGGCGCTCGGCTGATACGCATCCGGTGTCTTGAACGGTAAGTTTGGATTGACCAACGGCTGATAGGCCAAGATGCTGTTCGTGCCCAAGCCAATGGTGTAACCATCCGGTTTGGCTCGAGCAATCATGCCAAAACCGATTGTGCCTGAGCCGCCTGGCTTGTTTTCGACATTGACCTCAACGCCTAAAACTTTTTCAAGTTGTGTCGCAAATTGACGTGAAATAGGATCGGTTGAACCCGCTGGCCCGTAAGGCACGACAAACGTAATTGGCCGATTTGGATAAGACTGAGCCACCGCAGACGAAGGTAGGGAGAACCAAGCGAAGGTGAACGCCAACTGCAAAAGCGCAGCAAAAGTACCGCGTGAATACAGTCGCATGGCAACCCCTTTAACGGTCTACACCCATTATGCTGCGATAATCTTTGTCAACGGCTGAAAGCGTACCTAAGCGCAACATCATCTCCGTGTCCATCGTGCCTGATAACCCTGGATTGGTTGGCAGATCGCACACCACTTTATTGGCTTTAATCTCAGCGATCTGCTCTGATGTCATCCCGAGGACATCCCGCAAAATTGCATCATTGTCCTCACCAAACCGAGGGCCTGATTTTTTAATATGCGCATCGCGAAAACGTAGCCGGTACGGGCGACCAATGATCGGGCGTGGTCCGATCGGTGCAGGGTGTTCGACGCGTTCATAAAATCCGCGATGTTCAAGATGTTCGTTGATGAACAAATCTTTACTATTTAAAACGGGCCCACTCGCAATATCCTGCGCTTGTAACAAAGGCATTAACTCGGCAACCGTATGCTTAAGCGCCCACGTCGCGACAAGTTCATTGATCTCTTGCCTGTGTGCACGACGTGCGACTGCGCTGGCGTAGCGCGGATCCTGAGCAAGCGCCGCATGACCCATCAGCGTAGCAAGCTTTGCCCAGCGCGCGTCAGAATCAACAGTCAGCGCAATCCACTGATCATCGCCACGCGCACGATACAAATTACTTGGTACGTGTTCAAGATCCTCATTGCCAATACGTGGGCGATCTGTGCCGTCAAACTGCTTTTGAATCAGAGCCTCGGGGATGAGCGACAGCCCAAGTTGATACATCCCGCAGTCGATCCATTGGCCTTGACCTGTTTTACGCATGTGTACGATCGCCGCCCACAATGCATTCATCCCTGCCCAGCAGGCGATAAAGTCCGGATAGGATTGCCCAACTTTCCAGGGCTTGTCGCCTTCGTAGCCGGTATAAAACGTGACCCCCATCGTGGCTTCAAGTGTGGTGCCCTGGCTTGGGAAGGCGGACCAAGGTCCGCTTGAGCCATAGCCGGTATTGGACAACATAATTAGCGAAGGCTTAATTTTTTTAAGTTCGTCGTAGTTCAGTCCCCACTTACGCATCACGCGAGGGGTGTAATTCTCAAGCACGATGTCACTTTTACGAACCAAGTCGCGAAAGATCTCTTGGCCTTTTTCTTGACCAAGGTCGAGGGCAAGCGAGCGCTTGCCGCGATTCACGACATAAAAAATACCCGAGCGATTCCAGGGATCTTGCGCTGGATCATTATCAAGATAGGGGCCAAAGGCACGACCACGCGTTTGATCAAGCTTGTGCGGCGCTTCAATCTTGATGACTTCGGCGCCAAGGTCACTGAGCAAGCCCGCCATATACGGAACGGCGAACACATACGACAAATCCAAAACGCGCACGCCATCTAGCGGAAGTTTTTTTACTTTTGTCATGATGATGGGCGCTCCGTGCTGGTCTGTGCATCAAGGTGCGCAATCTCGGACGCGCTCAGGCCGAGATGCATAGATAAAATTTCATGACGATGTTCGTCTAGCATGGGCGAACGTCGTCGGATTTTTGTTGGTGTGACTGAAAGTTTAGTCAGCTCTGCAGGAAACTGTAAATGTGTATTCGTTGCGGGGTGCGCGACTTCAGCAAACGCTTGACGCTCGTTGAGGTGTTCGCAGTTCAAAAGATCGTCTGCACTTTGCACCATCCCGATTAAGAGTCTTTTTGTTGCACCTGCAAGAAATACTTCTTTGGCGTCACGGTCTTGTACGCACTCTTCAAGTAATGCGCGTACTTCGGGCACGCGCTTTTCGCGCTGTGGTGGACTTGCGAATTTAGGTTCGCGAAACTCAGGGCGACCAAATAAATCGGCCAGCGTTTCAAAGGGGGCGCCGCCGCCGGTTTGAAAAGCCAGAAAACCTTTGCGCGCTGCAATGGGTTCGCCCGCGAAAGGATCTTGCACTACGGCGCGTCGGCCTTGTACTGCACCTAAGAAGCCGTAGTAAGATTGATTTAAAACAAGTTCAGAGGCGAGACACTCGTGAATCGAGACATCGACGTGTTCGCCGAATTGATCAGCTTGCGCGGCAGCATACGCCATCGTTGAAGCATAGGCGGCGGTCAGGCCCGCACAATAAAAGGATTGCGACAAGCCATGTTTGAGTGGTTCGCGATCAACTTGGCCACTGATCGCCATGATCCCGCTCATTGCTTGCAGGGTTAGATCGCTAGCGCGGTACTGCGCATACGGACCGGTTTGACCGAAATTCGTCACCGAGGTCACGACAAGGGTTGGGTTCCATTCAAGTAATTGATCAACGCTATAGCCCCAACTCTCGAGTCTGCCTGGTCTAAAGCTTTCGATCACAATATCGCTGTTCTCAATGAGCTTGCGCAGTACGGGTCGGCTTGAGGCCAGCCGCAAGTCGAGCGCCACACTGCGCTTGTTCCAATTCAAATATTGAAACAACAAACTCTGTTCGCTTGCTGCAGCGTCCGTTTTCAATGGCGCAAGATAGCGCGCAAAGTCACCCGTGCCGGGCTGTTCAATTTTGATAACGTCTGCACCGTAGTCGCCTAATAGCCGGGCCGCAAAGGGCCCGGCGATACCATGACTCAGATCCAGAACGCGCACGCCCTGTAACGCAGATTGCATACTGACCCTACTTAGGCTGCAGGTGGAACAAAGGGATAAGGAACAGGTTTGCCATTTTTATAGGGAAGCGCAACCGTAGCTGTACCCGGCGTTGACTCTTTGCCTGCATCGTTTAGGATACCGAGTTCGATATCAATCAAACCGTAGCCCGGACCTTCGCGCTTGCCAGTGACACGTCCCCAGACACGCACAGTCTCTTCAACGATATTCATCGCACGAAACTGAAAGCTTGCCTTCCAGGCCCAGCCATTTGGCCCTGCCCAGTCAGCCAGCATTTGCATGACGAATTGTTGCTTCAAAGAGCCGTTAATCAACAGGCCCGGTAATTTATCGTGCTCCATTGCAAAGGGCTTGTCGTAATGAATTTTGTGCCAGTTTTCCATGGCGGCAGACCAGCGCATTAAGTGAGCCGTTGTGAGGGGGCCTTTCTCAAGACCAGGGATGTCAGAGCCGATCGCGACATCTTCAAAATTGGGAGTGGTTCCGAGTGCCATATTATTTTCTCCGGATTTGTGTGCGACGGGTGCGGATCAACAATTCCCCGTCACCATTTCGATATTCAGTTTCTGTGACGACCAACACGATGAGACCCTTGCTCGTCTCTTTTTCAGAGATGTCTGCATAGCTAGAGGTTTGACTGACCGTTTCACCATGACGCGCATAGCGGAAAAATTCGATTTCTGAGCCACCATTGAGCAGCGCATAGCCGTTCAGTGGCTCGAGGGCAGGTAAGCCACCCGAACTTGTCGCGGCGACAATGCCGTCAAAGTCAGCATTGCGCGCATTCGCCTGAATTGGATCGGGCACGCCAAAGGCGCGGCGCGATAAATGCGTAGGAAACAATGGTGGCGCCACAGGGCCGCCGTAGCGTGCATTGTTCGCGCAAGGCTTATCAAAAATCGGATCTTCATACATGATGGCTTGTGCGTAGCGACGCACAGCACCACGCTCGACAGAATCGCACGCAACTTCTGTCGTGGATTTCATCCCGATATATTTTTTTAGTGAGTCGGAAAGGGCGGACATTTTTAATCTCCCATTAAGGTAAAGGTACGGCGATTACTAAAAGGACTAGTTCACTTTGACATTTGCATCTTGCACAATTTTTTGCCAACGCAATACTTCACGCCGCACAAAGGCTTCAAACTCTGGTGTTGGTAAAGGGCGTTCAAGAATATCTGAACCACTCTTGATTAAACGATCGCGTACGGCGGGCGTGGTCATGACTTTAATGATGGCGGCATTCAAGCGTTCAATCACCGGGGCGGGTGTTGCTGAGGGCGCGCATACACCGTTAAAACCGCTAATTGCAAAACCCGGGACTGTTTCGCCGATTGTCGGCATGTCAGGCAGCTGCACTGCGCGCTCTGCCATCACCACGCCAAGTGCTTTGACATGCCCTGATTTTACGAACGGCAAAACTGGCTCAAGCACTGCAAACGACATGGTAGCGCGACCCGCTACGACATCTGCAATTGAGGGTGAGCTACCTTTATACGGGATATGCAGCATCTCAGTGCCTGTTAATTTCATGAATAGTTCGCCAGAAAGATGTCCAGGACTACCGGTGCCGTATGAGGCGAAGGTGAGCTTGCCGGGCTGTGCTTTTGCAAGCGCAATCAATTCACTGACATTGTTAACCGGTACAGCAGGATGAACGACGAGCAATAAGCTCGCGCCCAGATGCATCGTGACATGGGTGAAGGCTTTGAGCGTATCAAAATTTAGTTTGTACAGACTTGGGTTGATTGCGTGTGCCGTCGTGCAAATCAGCAGTGTGTAACCATCTGGTGAAGAGTTTGCAACGAATTCGGTGCCGATAATGGTATTGGCGCCACCCTTGTTTTCGACCAGGACAGTTTGCCCAAGTTCTTCGGTCAATCCTTGCGCCATGACGCGTGCAACAGTGTCTGCACCACCACCCGGCACATACGGCACAACGAGTTTAATCGGGCGATTTGGAAAGCTCTGCGCCCAACTTGTCGATGATCCAGCGCTTAGCATTGCTAAGCATGCCATCAAAATCGAAACGGTGCGCGCGTAGAGGTGCATGCGTTAGGCCTTGGGGGTTAGGTAGCGTTGTGGGCTGACCGTAAATTTGCTGCGGCAATTCAGCGAATCAAAGTAATACCAGGTGCCATCGTGAAACTGGCGGGTACCTTTAGATGGATCAATTTCCTTGGCGCCGTGGGCGGTTTCACCCGTTTTTGATTCGGCCCCTTCGAGGTCGATCGCTTTACCGCAAACTAGACATTTCATAGCATTGACTCCGAATAATGGGTAGGCGATTACGCAACGACTGGTACAGGTTGGCCCAGAACCACATGGCCAGGCAGATCAAGCAGTGCATGCGCGATGCGTTCACGATGCTCGTAGCTCGTGCCTAAGCGCATGGACCAAGCCGTGACTCGGCGCAACCAGAGATGCAAGTCAAACTCCATCATGAAACCAATTCCGCCATGAATCGATTGTGAGTTGCGGCACACCGCAGGGCATTTATCATTGCAAAAGGCTTTTGCCTGCGAGACTTCAACTTGGGCGGGCATACCGTGGTCCATCTTCCATAAGGCTTCGTATGCCAGCAACTCGCCGCCGTCAATCCAGATAATCATATCGGCGCAGGTGTGCTGAATAGATTGGAAGGCACCGATTGGCTGGCCAAAGGCTTCGCGAAATTTTGAATGATCGATGGCCATCTCTGCGTCCATGCGTGTAGCACCTAGAATTTGCGTGCATAACAAGACGGTTGCCAGATCGAGAAGATCTTGCATGACCGGCCAGCCCTGATTCAGCTCGCCAATCATGTTTGCTTTTGGTACGCGCACTTGCTTAAAGATGACTTCACACTGTTGGTCTTTCGCGAGTGTACGCAGCGGAACGTGGGAGATTCCGGCCGCTTTCGAGTCGATCAAAAATAATGAAATACCGGCATTGCTTGCAGAGGCGGGCGCTGTGCGACAGGCGACTAAAATTTGATTAGAGGCTGCAAAGTTATCCACAAATAATTTTTTGCCCGAGATCACGAAGTGGTCACCGTCGGGTACCGCCGATGTTTTGACTGTTTCGGGCAGAAAGCGTGGGTCTTCTTCAGAGAAGGCCCAGGTCAGAATCGTATTACCGGCTGACACACCAGGCAATACGCTTTGGCATTGCGCCTTGGTGCCCGCACGTTGAAGAGTGATCGACGTGACGGCCGTGCTGTGCAGGGGAATGGGCGCCATGGCACGGCCCACTTCTTGCATCACTAGACCTAGATAGGTCAGCGGCAGCGCCTGGCCGCCGTATTGCTCGTCCAGACACATGCCGGTCCAGCCCATCTCGGTGCATTTTGCCCACAGTTCAGGGGGATATCCGAGCGGGTCTTCTTCCATTTGACGCACTAACGCGGTTGAGCATTCTCCTTCGAGAAACTCGCGTGCGCTTGACGCCACTAACTGTTCTTCATCGTTTAAAAGTACGTCCATCTTATTTCCTATATTTTCTTCAGCGACTGTCGAGCGGAGTGAAATTCTGTTGTACAGACACCTCGAATTATTTTGCAGGCGCTTTCGCGCGACGCATCGAGGGCAACTCAAGCCCGCGCTTGGCCACTTGATCGCGCATGATCTGCACGCTGCCGTGGTTGATGCCTGACTGAAAAGCCCCCATCGTATTGTGCGCGAAAACGCCTTTTTCAACCGCATGCGGCGAACCATTGAGCAAGGTGCCGTACGAGCCGAGCATTTGCGTAATAGCCTCAGTCGTTCTGACTCCATGCTCGGGCGACCATACTTTTTCAGCCGAACCTTCGTAGGTAAAGTTGCCACCACGTTCAACAATTGACATACTGCGCATGGTCATCAAGCGACATACCTGGGCCTCAATCCACATCTCGGCAATCTTGTCGCGAATAGCAGGATTATTTTTTGGTGCATAGCCACCAAAATCGTTGGATTTGACCCAGTTCACGATATCCTCGTCGCGTCGTACCGAGCGCAGGTAACGTGCGGCACCTACGCGATCAAGATTCAGTCCCATTGAGCCGACACGCCAGCCTTGATTCTCACGACCGAGCAAGCATGATTCGTGGATGCGAACATTTTCAAAAAAAACTTCGTTCGTCCGCGCATCACCGTACGTGGTTCCGCGCGGCGCACGCGGATTGTTTTGAATCGTCCAAAGTGGTCGCACGGTGAGACCGGGCGTATCCATCGGAAAAAGAAAAATTGAAATGCCGTCATGACGACCTGCATCAGGATCCGTGCGGGCCATGAGATACATATGGGTCGCGTGGTGGGCCGAGGTCGTGTACATCTTTTGACCATTAATCACAAAGTGATCGCCGTCACGAATTGCGCGGCAGCGCAACGCGGCTAGGTCAGCACCTGCATGTGGTTCAGTAAAACCCAAGGCAAAAGAGTATTCCATCTTGATGAGCTTGGGCAGGTAGTGTTGCTTTTGCTGTTCGGTGCCCACCGCCATGATGGCGGGCGCGCCGCTGCCGACTAAGCTGATGGGTAAGCCTGCGCGTTGAAACTCTTCTTCAATAATATTTTGGCTCACGCGATCGCCATCGGCGCCGCCGTACTCTTTTGGGTAGCTATAACCGAGCCAACCGCGGTCGTCGATTTTTTGATACAGGGCGGTCACTAAGGGGCCACGCTTGTTAGACAGACGCTCACCTTTGCCGGCTTCATGCGCCTCTTCGGTTGCATCAAGTTCTGCATACACCTCAGGCGTCATGTGCGTGCGAATAAAATCGAGTACGTCGCGACGTAACTGAGTTTGTTCTTTGGTATGACCGAAATCCATCTCACTTTTCTCCAAATACATCGCGCGCGCGAGCGCACGCTTAAAGTTCGTTGCACCTGAGCCCCGGAACAGCATGGCTAAAGGCGATATGAGGGCGTAACGGTGGCCGAGGAGGGCTGCATTTGCTGCAAGTGCACAATTGGATGTATGCAAGAATTCGGCGGGCTTTTGATCTATTGCTCGCCGGATAAAAAGCTTTGGACCTTGCCCGAATGCAACTTCAACGTTGTCTCAAACCACTTATTTTTAATCACGACTTGTATGGGATTTATCCTAGCATAAAGGCCTAAGCTCGGCACCAAGTTTTTATCCGCCATGTGGACACACAGCCCGGTAAAGGTTGGGGGATGGTCCATTCAGGCTTAGTTTCACACATCACGGCGCCAAAGCAGTATGCTGATTCATTGGTAGAAGATTTGGTGAGTGATGTGGCTTTCCTGAAACTGCTCAGAAAAGCTAATATCAAATTTGAAAATTAAACTCGGAGACAGTACGACATGAAGATTTTATTTTTTAATGATTTCAAACTTGGTATTTTGAAAGGCGACCAGGTCGTTGACGTGTCAGCTGTCGTGGCAGATATTCCACATTTAGGCCCGCACGATCTCATTAACGGTTTAATTGAACGCTTTGATGCCTATCGTCCCAAAATTGAAGAGGCGGTTCGCAATGGGACTGGCGTGCCTGTGAGTTCGGTACGCATTCGTCCTCCGCTGCCTAAGCCCGGCAACATTGATTGTATGGCCGTTAATTACATGGAAGACGGTACGCGTAGCGCGCCTGCTCCGATCAACGCTTTCCAGAAAGCACCTGGTGCGATTATCGGCCATGGTGACACCATGGTTCTACCTGATGTGGCTGCCAGTGTATTTGAGGGCGAAGCCGAGATTGCTCTAGTGATTGGTAAGCGCGCAACCAATGTCGCTGCAAAAGATGCGATGAATTATGTGTTTGGATACGTGAACTTTATTGATGGCTCAGCGCGTGGTTTAGGACCAGAAGGCAACGTGTTTTTTCAAATGAAATCACGCGATACGTTTGCACCGATCGGACCATACATCGTGACTGCTGATGAAATCCCCAATCCACAAAAACTCCAGATTCGCCTATGGAACAATGGCAAACTGATGCAAAACTTTAACACCGATGATATGGCGCATAATATTCCGCGTTGTATCGAGTGGGTGAGTTCCATTCATACGCTCGAACCCGGTGATATCGTGGCTACAGGCACCAACCATCGTGGCCTGAACGCGTTTATGGATGGTGACAAGATTGAGCTTGAGTGTGAGGGCTTAGGTCGTTTGGCTTTTAACATCCGCGATGATCTCAAGCGCACTTGGGGCCGTCAGACGCGTCTTGAGCACGCGGATGCGAAATTGCCAGGTGTGCATACGCCTCAGTTGACTGGCAAGTATAAAAAGTAGTCAGTGCAACTATAGTTTGGCAATAAAAAATACGCCTCGTTTAAAACGAGGCGTATTTTTTTGGTCTAAGGCAATTAAGGCTTACGTTAACGCTTTTTCAGCAACTGCATTGCGCGCCGCAATTCGGCCAAACGCAAAGCATTCGCCAATGTTGCCCGTGCCTTGATAAAGGTAGCTATACATCGAGCCCAACTCACCCGCACTGTACAAACGAGGAATGGGGGTGCCATCGGGTCGTACGATTTGTGCGTGCTTATTGCGCCGCGGGCCACCCTGTGTGTTTAGCATCGACGGCGAGAGCTCAACGGCGTAGTAGGGGCCGGCACCAAAGGGCGCAAGCATCTTGCTGCGACCAAAGTCTGCATCTTCGCCGCCCGCGCAATGGGCGTTCCAGCGCGCGACGGTTTGCTCAAGGCTACCCGCAGGAAGTTTCAGCAGCGTAGCAAGCGAAGCGAGTGTTGGCGCTGACTTAATCCAACCCTTCGCGAGTTCAACGCGATTGTCTGCGCTCCAGGTATAGCCGCTCATGATTTGCGTCCAACCATGCGTAGGCTTACCGTCATAAATCGGGCCACCATCCAGCATGGTTTGATCAAAAATCATATGCATTGGGCACGGGGTGCGTAGCGCTTGCCACTTACCGTTTTGTTCGACCTTGCCGTGCCGCGTTTTATATTTTTCGTCGGTAAAGCGCTTGCCATCCGGACCCACGACGACCATGCCACCGACCGGTTCATGCGAAAAATGCAGCGCCATCATTGAAAAAGTCGTCGGAAATTCGGCTACCTTAAGTGCCATCGACGGGCCTGCAAAATTATTCATGTGCCAGAGGTCAGCACCAACTTCCATCGCCATGCGCACGCCATCACCCTCGTTAAACGGGCTGCCAGAGGTATAGCAGTACGGCATACCGGTTAGATAGTTGCGGATCATCTCTTGATTGTTTTCAAAACCACCACAGGTAAGCACAACGGCTTTGTTAGCTTTGATGTTGATCGGTTTGCCGTTTTGTAAGGCAACGACGCCAACAATCTCTTGCGTTAATGGATCTTGAAGTAAACGTTGCCCTGGGCATTCGTAGCGTACTTCGATGGCGCGTGCGCGCACCGCTTGCTCAAGCATTTCCCAGGTTTTTGAATAACCCAGAATATCGCCATGGTGGTATTTATGTACACACTCAGCGCCAGGCAAGTCTGGGAACTCAATCCCTGCGGGTTGAAACTGATGCTCTTGCGGGTCGCCGCCGATTGAGCTTAGCCAATCATTGTTTTTACACATTTCGTTGGCCCAGACTTCGACCATGTCCTGTGGAACTTTGTAGGGGCCTGCTAGCGCATTGAAGTAAGTGATTGCAGCTTCGGTTGAGGAGGTGTTGAGATACCCCTGCGCTGCGACTCGCGTGTTGCCACCCTCTTGCCCCTGGGGGGCCTTGTCTAGCAAGATCACCGAAGCACCTGCCTCAACCGCGGTGATTGCGGTGGCCGCACCTGCACCGCCAAACCCTACCACAACAACATCGGCGATCGCATCCCAAGTGGTGGGTAAGGTATTTCTTTGATTCATTTTGTTATCCATTTGATCAATCATTTTTTGTTCAACGACTACGACTACTTTAATAAACCGGTCTCTTTAAAGTACTGCGTGTACCATTCGATTTCAGCAGGAAACTTGCTCGCGACAGTCGCGCCGTCTTCATAGGCATAGGGCAAGTTGTATTTGATAAGTAGTTGTTTAAATTCAGGCGACTCGGCGACTTGTTTCAGTGCCGCTTCCAGGGTAGCTGCAATATCGTTCGGTAAACCAGCGGGCGCCACGACAATCATCCCGCTGGGTGGATTGGTGGGCGGGCAGCCGATATCTTTCATCACCGGGATGTCTGGACGGTTAGGGTCACGTTCGTCAACGTGAAAGGTGACTAATTCGCGAAACTGGCCTTGTTCAACTAATGGGATATGCGACCCCGAACCCGCAACAAAATCTACGTGCTTACCCATAAGTGCTGTGTTGGCGGTCGAGCCACCTTTCGTGGGCATGTGCTTAAAGACTAAGCCCTTGCAGCGTGCAAAAGATTCGACGCCGATTTGTTGTTGCGTATGTGGGCCACTGGACGAGTAGGTGAGCCCAGGGTTCTTCTTTGCGTATTCAACGAATTGATCTACCGTTTTGATAGGAGAGTCGGCGTTTACGACGAGCCCGCCAATGTAATAGCTGTATTGCATTAGTGGACGAAAACTTTGAGCGTTATAAGCGAGTTTGACAAGCAACGGTCGCATGGTGATGGACCCGACTGATGAGACCAGTAAGGTATAACCATCAGGCTTTTTGCTGGCGAGTAAGCCATTTGCAACGGTGGCACCGCCACCACCTTTGTTCTCAATCGCAACGGGCACGCCCAGTATTTTTTCAATGCCCTGCGCTAGGGCGCGGCCTGTAATGTCGGTTGTGCCACCGGCCGCAAAGGCAATGTACATGGTGATCGGTTTATCGGGGTACTTCGCATGGGCCGGGCCGTTTGCGCTTAAGCCACTGCCGAGCATCAAGCACAGTGCGGCTAGTTTAAATTGATCGCGAAGGTTCATATCGTTCCTTTAATTCACTTCGTGCTAAGCGTTGTCTTCTGCCGAGGCGACTAACGCACTGCGTTTTTTACGGATCGCTGGCAGTACCGCACTGATCAGCAGCAAGACCGAGATAAACAGAAAGCCCGCAGCAATGGGTCGACTCACAAAAATCCCCATACTGCCGCTCGAAATAATCAAAGACTGGCGTAAAGAGTCTTCAAGGATTGGGCTTAAGACGTAGGCCAGAATCAAAGGCGCAGGCTCGTAGTCAAACTTGCGCATTAAGTAACCCACGACACCAAAGAACAGCATCAGGTAAAGATCCATTTCGCTGCCATTGATCACGTAGGCACCAATCAGCGCAATAAATAAAATCAACGGAAACAAGACGGCATAACGCACGCGTAATAGGCGGACCCAAAGGCCAATCAGTGGCAGGTTTAGCACCAACAACATCGCGTTGCCCAGGTACATGCTGGTGACTGTGCCCCAAAAGAGTTCAGGATTTTTTTGAATCATCAGCGGGCCCGGTGTGATTCCATGAATCATCAGCGCACCTAGCAAAATGCCCATGACTGCATTCGCTGGAATCCCGAGGGTTAGCAAAGGGATAAATGCAGCTTGTGCGGCCGCGTTGTTTGCCGCCTCGGGGCCCGCTACGCCAGCGATTGCGCCATGACCAAACTTTTCAGGGGTTTTTGAAAGACGCTTCTCTGTGCCGTACGAAATAAACGAGGCCAGCACTGCACCGCCGCCAGGCAAGATACCTAACAAGAATCCCGAAAACGATCCACGCATGATGGGCGCGAAGGATTCTTTCCAGTCTTGTCGGCTTGGAAGCAAATTTTTCACTTGGCTGACCACGACACCTTGCTTAATGGTTTTTTCGACATTTAATAAAATTTCAGAAACCCCGAATAAACCCATGGCGAGCGGAGCGATACCAATGCCGTCAAGCAGGTCAGACATGCCGAAGGTAAATCTTGGCAGTCCTGTCATGGTGTCTAGTCCAACAACTCCAGCCAGAACGCCGACACCAGCCATCATGAGCGACTTCGCCATTGACTTCTGCGCCAGGTAGGTCAAGATCACCAGGCCCATAATCATCAGCGCAAAATATTCAGGCGGCCCAAACTTCAAGGCGATCGAGGCCAGAGGCGGTGCCAGCAGCATCAGCCCAATAATGCCAAGTGTGCCTGCGATAAAGGAGCCGAAGGCGGCAATCCCCAGCGCGGGGCCAGCGCGTCCTTGCAAAGCCATTTGATGGCCGTCAAGCATCGTCACCACCGACGCGGCTTCGCCCGGTATTCCGACAAGAATCGAGGTGGTCGACCCGCCGTACTGCGCGCCGTAGTAAATCCCTGAAAGCATAATGATGGCGGTCACCGGTGAAATGCCAAAGGTCACGGGTAACAAAATCGACATCGCGCCGACGGGGCCAATACCCGGAAGCACACCAATCAGGGTGCCAATCAATACACCCACGAAGCAAAAGAAAATATTGTGGGCTTGAAAGGCAACTGAGAAGCCGGTGATGAGGTTATCTGCTAAATCCATGGCGAATCGCGAGCCTCAGAAGCCAAAAATTCCCGCGGGCAGCGAGATTTTTAGAATGGTTTTGAAAAGGACGTAGGTGCACCCAATTGCGATAACAGGCACGAGGATTGACGTTTTCCAACTCAGGCCCTCAAGCCACCGCATGATGATCAACAGCAAAATAAAGCTGCATAAAAAGAAACCGAGCGTCTCGAAGGCCAAGATAAACAGGATGATGAGCGCCGAGATTGCCACGGCACGCCACCAATTGCAGCCCGCCCATAAGTCGGCCACCCGAGTTTGTGCGGCCGGATCGCCTTTGAAGGACTGAATAAACAACATAAGGGCCATGAGCGAAACAAAGCTTCCAGCAACACAGGTTAGAAAGCCTGAGCCGGGGGCGCCCATTGTTCCGATCCCAAGGTCAAGCGAGCCATAAACGGCTGCTGCGCCAAAAACAAGCCAAAACAGGCTGCCGACGCGTTCTGCGTTCAAGATGTCTCCTTCATTTTTATCTGAGCTTAAATTTTCTGTGCGGCGCACCATTTCGCGCGCGATCCTGAAGTGTCGGTTTGCTCAGCGCTGTGTTTGTAGCAATCCTAGGTCTTAGCCTCAGCCTTGTCAACCGAAGGCATATTTCGCTATGTGGTACGAACATTGACATAAGATTCGCCATAGGTTTAACCTGATCTTCAAATCGCATTTGCATTATTTAATTATTCTTATTCAAGAGACAACAGGAGACAGTCATGTCAGATATGCCAAAACGTGTACGTATTCTCGAAGAAGGTCCCCGTGAGGGCATGCAGATTGAGAAAGGTCCAATTCCGACACAACGCAAAATCGACTTGATCGATAGCTTGTCAGAAACGGGTCTAGAGCAAATTCAGGTCACCTCGTTTGTGAGTCCTCAAGCCGTTCCCCAGATGGCCGATGCCCCTGAAATTGTTGCCGGCTTTAAGCGAAAGCCTGGTGTGCGTTACACCGGGCTATGGCTCAATGACAAAGGCCTCGAGCGCGCCATCGCAACGCAAAAGCTCGATATTCGCGGCTCGTTGTCTTTGACAGCCTCAGAGAAATTTTTGTTACGCAATCAAAAGCGCACCTTGGCTCAAAATATTGAGGCTGTGCATTCGATGATTGGCATGTTCAAGCATTACAACGTACCAGTGAATCGCGCCAGCATTATGGCGGCCTTTGGCTGTAATTTTGAAGGTGATATTTCGACTGACCGCGTGCTTGAGTTGATCAAGACATTTCATGATATCGGTGACCAGCACGGTATCAAGATTGAAACCCTTTCTTTAGCAGACACGATGGCTTGGGCGACACCTGGCTCAATCCGTAAAGTCGTGGGCGCGGTGCGCAATAAGTACCCTGACCTTGCGCTGTCGTTGCACCTGCATGATACGCGTGGCATGGGCATTGCGAATGCTTACGCCGGCATGCAAATGGGCGTACAGATTTTTGATGCGGCGGTTGCTGGCTTGGGCGGCTGTCCCTTCGCCTCGCACTCGGGTGCGTCAGGTAACGTGTGTACAGAAGACTTGGTTTTCATGTGTCACGAAATGGGCATTGAAACGGGCATTGATCTTGAAAAATTGATTGAGTCGGCCTTGCTTGCTGAGCAGGTGGTGGGTCATCCTCTGCCGGGTTCAATCAAGATGGGTGGCTCGTTGAACAAGCTGCGTCAGAAAGTTAAAGAGTCAATGGCTGCCAAGGCCTGATCCGGAGAATAATCATGACCGACCTCACCCGTGAGCTTGGCGTTTTTGTCGCTGGGTTGACTTACGACAAAATCCCGAAAGCTGCGATCGAAGTGATCCATATGGGGTTTGCGGACTGCGTGGGCGTGATGCTCGCAGGTCGCGACGAACCGCCGACTAAGATTTTGAAAGAAGTGCTCGCACCGCCTGCCGGTCCGTCAACGCTGATGTTTGGTGCGCAGACGGCGAGTGCGTCTGATGCGGCGTGGATCAATGGCGTAGCCGCACACGCATTGGATTTTGATGACGTTGCGATCAAGGGACACCCAAGTACGATTTTGGTGCCGGCCATTATTGCTGAAGCGCAGGCCTTGGGCTCAACAGGTAAAGAGATGGTCACCGCTTATGCCGCAGGCTACGAGGTTTGGGCCGAACTGGCGCGTCGTGATCCTGATCACTATCACACCAAGGGCTGGCATCCCACCGGAATTTTGGGTGCCATTGCTTCGGCAGCCGCCTGCGCGTCACTCAACAAACTCAACGCAGAGCAATGCACGATGGCGATTGCGTTAGGTGCATCGCAAAGTGCGGGAATCATGGCCAATTTTGGCACGATGACCAAGCCATTTCATGCGGGACGTTCGGCACAGTCTGGCGTGTTGGCTGCACGCCTAGTGAAAGCGGGCTTTACCTCTTCGTTAGATGCGCTTGAGCATCCACAAGGCTTCTTATCTGCGGTGTCTCCGAACGCGCGCTTCGATGCGACGTCTGCCGTCGAGGCAGGTAAGGTGTGGAAGCTTGCCGTGACCAAGCTGTCGGTTAAGAAATATCCCTTGTGCTTTTGTACGCATCGCGCCCTCGATGGCATGTTAGACCTGGTCACTGAAACGCCTGTTACTGCGGATCAGATTGAAAGCATTACCGCGATCACCAGTCGGCGCAATACAAAAGTTTTGCGTAATCACCAACCGCAAACAGGCCTCGAAGCCAAGTTCAGTATGGAATTCGCGATGGCTTCGTGCGTGGTGGCAGGGCGTGCCGGCTTGACTGAGCTGGTTGATGATTTTGTGATTCGTAAAGACGTGCAAGATTTGATGCGCAAAATCAGTGTTCAGGCTGATGATGCTGAGCACCCAAACATGCCTGGTTACTCGCCGTTTGATCAAGTGACAGTCAAACTAAAAAACGGCCAAACCTTGCAAAGTAAAGAGGTGGTCACCGTTCGTGGCGGGCCAGATTCGCCGTTAAGTCGCGAGCAACTCTGGGCAAAATTTGACGACTGCGCGCGTGTTGGGCATTTAGAAGTGTCAGCCTTGAAATTATTTGATGCATTCATGGCTCTGGATCAGGTGGCGCATGTCAGCGATATTCCAGGTTTGAGCTCAGGTAAAAAGAAGTAAATCAGCGAGTCTTGCGCGCTGCCTGCAGCGCGCGGGCTTTGTGATAAAAAAAGGGATTGCCGAGGCAATCCCTTTTTTACATTGGCCAGACCGACTTAGCCGATGTACTTTCTAAACATCTCGATGGTGCGCTCGCGTGCGAGCTTGGCTGAAGGTGCATCATACGAGCCCCGTTGATCGCAGTTAAAGCCATGACCAGCTGGGTAGAAGTAGCTGGTTTCTTTTGGATAGGCGGCAGCCACGACTTTAGCTTGCTCAAGCGTAATCGAATGATCGGTTTCGCCGAACTGAAACATCACGGGGCACTTTGGTGTTTCTTTCAAGAAGTTAGGGATTGCTCCGCCGTAGTAAGGCACAGAGCAGGCCAAACCATCGACACGACCTGATGCCAGCCAGGCAATCACGCCGCCCCAGCAGTAACCCATAATGCCCACTTTGCCTGCAGCTTTACCGTGTTCTATCGCAGCCTTGACATCAAGCAGTGTGTCGTCAAAGCTGATTTTTTTCATGATCTCGACACCAGCACCGATCTCGGGTTGTGTATAGCCTGATTCGTATTTGGTTTGCGCGCGATCAAAAAATGCGGGAGCAATAGTCAGGTAGCCATCAGCGGCGAAGCCATCGGCCACTGAACGGATGTGGCTGTTGACACCGAAAATTTCGGGCGCAACGATGACTAAGCCGCGCGGCTTGCCGCTTGGCTCTGCAACGTAGGCGTCGAATTGATGGCCATCTGAGGCTTTAAGTTGAATGCTTTTACCCATAGTGATCTCCTTGAATACGTCTGACTTGATTGATTGATTGAATGAGAACCTTGCCTGTCGCGCATGAGGACCAACTAACAACTGGCCCTTCGAGGTGGGCTAATTATAGGCATAGACCCGTATCGTGCGAAAAGACATTTTAAATGTTTACTTAGTTTATTTTAGATCACCCGTTTTGGTGAAGTAATCTTTATACCAAGCTGTTTCAAGTGCAAGGTCGCGATTAAGGGTTTTGCTATCTTTCAGCTCAAAAGGCAGATAGTTTTGCTTTAGCATGGCCCTGAACTCGTCGGATTGGGCAATTTTCATGAAAGTGTCTTCAAGTTTTTTGAGAATGGCAGGAGGCGTGCCTGCCCGAACGGTCGCGATCATGCCGCTATGCGGAGGATTTGCCCAGTCGCAGCCAATTTCTTTGAGGGTGCGCACATCCGGAAAGTTCTCGTCGCGCACATTTTGAAATAAAACCAGTTGGCGAAAGACCCCGTCCACAACTAAAGGGTTGTGGGAACCTGAACCTGATGTGAAGTTCACATGCTTACCCATCAGCATGGTGTTGGCCTCGGTGCCCCCTTTGGTGGGCACGTGCTTGAAGTCAAGCCCTTTGCACCGTTTAAGCGCTTCGACCCCCATTTGTTGAGAGGTCGTTGCCACACCACCGCCACCCGCTGTGGCGTAAGACATGCCAGGATTTTTTTTGGCGTATTCAATAAAGTCTTCGATCGTTTTCCAGGGGCTGTCGGCAGGGATGACCACAGATCCATTATGAAAATAACTGTATTGCACGACGCCCACAATGTCAGAAGGTTTGTAGCTCACCTTCATGAGTGCGGGCCGAGTCGTGATCGCCGAGGTGGCGCCGATCAATATCGTGTAGCCATCCGGCTTTTTGGATACGAGCATGCCTGCTGCGACCGTGCCC